>NZ_JBFUCA010000676.1:0-1839 GCF_056405475.1 Polaromonas sp. P1_G4 | reverse complement strand
GGATGCGGCCGCCCGCGGATTTTCCGTCGTGCTGGTCGAATCGCACGACTTTGCCAAGGGCACATCGTCCCGCGCCACCAAGCTGGTGCACGGCGGCGTGCGCTACCTGGCGCAAGGCAATATCTCGCTGGTGCGTGAGGCCTTGCACGAACGCACCACGCTGCTGGCCAATGCGCCGCATCTGGCGCAGCCCTTGCCCTTTGTCATGCCTTCCTACAAGTTCTGGGAGGCGCCGTTCTACGGTATCGGGCTCAAGATGTATGACGCGCTGGCCGGCAAGGCGGGCCTGGGCGCCACGGAATTCCTGAACCGGCAAGAAACCCTTGCCTGCCTGCCGACAGTGCAGGCTCAAGATCTCAAGGGCGGCGTCAAGTACTGGGATGGCCAGTTTGACGACGCGCGGCTGGCGTTGGCGTTGGCCCGCACCGCGGCACGTCAGGGCGCGTTGCTGGTGAATTACTGCGCGGCAACGGGCCTGATCCATGAGGGCGGCAAGCTGGTCGGCCTGCATGCGCGGGACCAGGAAACGGGTCGTACGTTTGAACTCAGGGCGAACTGCGTGGTGAACGCGGCTGGCGTTTGGGTGGACCAGCTGCGGCTCCAGGATGGGCAAGCCATAGGGCGGGACGCCAAGCCCATGGTGGCGCCCAGCCAGGGTGTTCATATTGTGGTGGACCGCTCGTTTTTGCCTGGCGACCACGCCCTGCTGGTGCCCAAGACGGCCGACGGCCGGGTGCTGTTTGCCGTGCCATGGCTGGGTAAAACCATTTTGGGGACCACGGACACGCCGCGCCACGACCTGGCGCGCGAGCCGCTGCCTTTCCGCGAAGAAGTTGACTTCATCCTGCGCGAATCGGCTCGCTACCTGAGCCGCGCGCCCGGCCCGGCTGACATTAAAAGCATTTGGGTGGGGTTGCGGCCCCTGGTCAAGCCGCCGGATGAGGATGCCGGAAGCACCCAGGCGTTGTCGCGTGAGCACACGGTGCTGGTCAGCAAAAGCGGCCTGGTCACGGTGACGGGAGGGAAGTGGACCACTTACCGGGCGATGGCGGAAGACGTGCTGGACAAATGTTTTGGCGCGGCGTTGCTGCCAACACGCGGGGCCGGCGTCACCACAAACTTGAAGTTAGTTGGCGCTCACAATTCGAATCACAAAATTAGCGAGGCGCCAGGGTCTCATCTGTATGGCAGCGAGGCGTCCGCCATGGAAAACCTGCCGGGTGCCAGCCGCGAATTAGGCGGTGGGCTGACGGAGGCAATGGTGCGTTTCGCTGCCCGCCATGAATATGCCCGCACCGTTGAAGACGTACTGGCACGGCGTTCCCGTCTGCTGTTTCTCGATGCGGCACTGGCCAGAACCCTGGCGCCGGAAGTGGCCACTCTGCTGCAGCAGGAAAACGGCGTGGATCCGCAGCTGGATGAATTCCTGACGCTGTGTGGCCAATACCTCAGCCTGCCAGCCTGAATTGCCGCCAGTTGCCGTCCTGCAAAGGAGGAAGGAGGCGGGCAAAATTGGATGCCCGGGCAGATTTTTGCTCTCTTTTTGATAGCTGGTTGCGCTCATCCCTATTGGCCTGAGGCCGGATTTAATGCTGAAAATCCGCCCGCGGCATAAGCGCGAAGCGTGGCCGGTACCCGGGGGCTCCCCCGGGCTTCTGGAGGGGCCGCCGCTTTATTGTGGGGATATTTTCACAACAAGCGGTTGACAGTGGCTTTTCGCTCGGTCATAATCGTAGGCTTCGCTCTAAAAAAGCGAGGAATTCTGCCTAACGGAAGCGCTGCAAGTGGTTTGCGGTGTGGACGACAGGCCCAAGACTGATTGGCTGGTAATCCCAAGGG
>NZ_JBFUCA010000675.1:0-1846 GCF_056405475.1 Polaromonas sp. P1_G4 | reverse complement strand
CCCAAGAACCATGCTGACCTGCCCGAGCGCAACGTCCAGCTCTTCAGCCACGATCTGCGCCAGGGCCGTCCGGATACCGGTGCCAAGATCTACATGGCCGTTCAGGGCCGTCACGCTGCCGTCATCCCACACGGCAACCAGTATTTCAACGCCCTCTTGCGGATTGGCGCTGACCAGTGCAGGTTGGCCACGGGCGGGTGGAGGCGCCGGCGGCGGCTCGCGGCTCACCAGCAAGACGCCGCTGGCCGCATGAAAATCGGCGCGTGTCAGGGGCGCATCGGCGCGACGCGTCATGGCGAGTTACCCCGGGCAAGGCTTTGGCGCGTCAGCTCTGCCGCACGCAGCACAGCCTTCACGATCTCCAGGTGCGTGCCGCAGCGGCAGAGATTGCCTGACAGCTCGCGGCGTATGTCATCCTCGCCAGGCGCGGGGTTTCGCGCCAGCAATGCGACGGTCATCATGATCATGCCGTTCAGGCAGTAGCCGCACTGGGCGGCCTGCTCTTCGATAAACGCCTGCTGGACCGGGTGAAGGGCCGCCGGCGTACCCAGACCCTCAAGGGTGGTGATTTCGCGGCCCGCCACGCCGCACGCCGGAATAACGCAAGCGCGTGCCGCCACACCGTCGACCAGCACGGTGCATGCGCCACACTCYCCCAGACCGCAGCCATATTTCGGGCCATTCAGCGCGAAATCGTTACGCAGCACCGTCAGCAGGCTGGCCTGCTCCGCAACAGGCAGCGTACGCTTTTGCTGATTAACGGAAAGCGTGACTGTCAAACCCATATTTACCGAACCATAACCAGGTTGCGGCGCAGCCTACACACTGAGATAGGCACGGCGCACTTCTTCATTGGCAGCCAGCTCCGCAATGGATCCTTCAAAACGGATTTGCCCTTTCTCCAGGACGTACGCCCTGTCTGACACCAGTTCGGCGAAATGCATGTTTTGCTCGGACAGCAGAATGCTCACGCCATGGGCCTTCAGCTCCAGAATCATGTTGGCCATTTGCTCCACAATGACGGGCGCTACGCCTTCGGAAGGCTCGTCAAGCAGAACCAGATAGGGATTTCCCATCAAGGTCCTGGCCACCGTCAGCATTTGCTGCTCGCCGCCACTCATGCGGCCGCCGGGGCGCGTGGGCATCTCACCGAGGTTGGGAAACAGCTTGAAGAGGCGTTCCTGCGTCCACAAGGGAGCCTCGCTGCCGTCGGGCCAGCGGCGCGGCGCCTGCCGTCCTACTTCCAGGTTTTCATTCACGGTCAGGTCGGTGAAGATTCGCCGGTCTTCCGGCACAAACCCCAGACCCATGCGAGCCGCATGGTGTGGCTCACTGCCGGAGATATCTTTGCCAAGAAAGGTCACGCTGCCACGCCGCTTGTCGAGCATCCCGATCAGCGTCTTCAGGGTGGTCGATTTGCCGGCGCCGTTGCGCCCCATCAAGGCGACGACCTCGCCGCGCCCGACCGAGAGATTGACGCCAAACAGTATTTGCGCCGCACCATACCAGGCCGACAGGTCTTTCGCCTCCAGCAGCATCTCTTTGCCGTCGCGCATTACGCCATCTCCTTTTCAATGGCTTTCTTCTCGAAAGTTTTGCCACTGCCAAAATAGACTTCCTGGACTTCGGGGTGGTCGCGAATTTCCAGTGGCTTGCCTTCCGCAATCAACCGGCCGCGCGCCAGCACGATCATGCGGTCGGCATAGGCAAACACCACGTCCATGCTGTGCTCGGTAAACAGCACCGCCATGCCCCGGTCAATGACCAGTTGTTTAGTCAACGCCATCAGGTCATTCCGCACTCTTGGCGCCATGCCGGCTGTCGGCTCATCCATGAGCAGTAATTT
>NZ_JBFUCA010000674.1:0-1851 GCF_056405475.1 Polaromonas sp. P1_G4 | reverse complement strand
GAGCGAGTGCTACCTCAAGTCCTGGTCTGCTGGCATTGCAAAAGCGCCTGCAGCATGATTTTTCCGACCCAAAGCTGCTCCAGCAGGCGCTGACGCACCGCAGCTTTTCGACCGACCATAACGAACGCATCGAGTTTCTGGGCGATTCCGTCCTGAACCTGGCTGTCGCGGGGCTGCTCTACGAGCAACTGAGCACCCTGCCTGAGGGCGACCTTTCACGTGTGCGGGCCAACCTTGTCAAGCAGGACACCCTGCACAAACTTGCTGTCGTGCTTGGCCTGCCGGACCTGGTACGGCTGGGTGAGGGTGAGGCAAAATCCGGCGGACAGAAGCGGCCCTCCATTCTCGCCGATGCGCTGGAGGCTGTGATAGGCGCCGTTTACCTGGACGCCGGTTTTGAGGCGGCCAACCTGCTGGTGCGCCGGCTGTTCAAAGATGTGGAAATCAACCCGCAGATGCAGGCCATCGGCAAAGATCCGAAAACCGAATTGCAGGAGTGGTTGCAGGGGCGCAAAATGAACCTGCCGATTTACCGCGTGGTGGGTACCATGGGTGCGGCCCACAAGCAGACCTTCGATGTGGAATGCGAGATCACCGAGTATGGCCGGGCCGAGCGCGGGATCGGCGGCTCCCGCCGGGCCGGCGAACAAGCCGCCGCCGCCGCCATGCTGATGTTTGTCAAGACACTGGATTCCTGACTCCGAGCCGGCAGCCGCCCGAAGGCCGCAGGCCAACACACCAAGATTATGAGTACAGGTAAAAAAGAACCGAAAAAACCGGTAGCTGCTGCGGCGACTCCCTCTGCAGTCGCGCCGAAAAAGCGTCAAGCCAAAGCCCCGCAAACCGTGCAGCCGCCCGATGCGCTGGAAGCCATGCTGGCGCAGGCCCTGTCTTCGCGCGGCGCGGCCGTGCCGGCCACTGCTGACACGCCGCCTGCCGGCGAGCAGCGCTGTGGCCTGATCGCCATCGTCGGCAAGCCCAATGTGGGTAAATCCACTTTGCTCAATGCGCTTGTGGGGCAAAAGATCAGCATCACCTCGCGCAAGGCCCAGACCACGCGCCACCGCATCACTGGCATGCGCACGGTCAAGGCAACGCAGTATGTCTTCGTGGACACGCCGGGCTTCCAGACCCGGCACGGCAACGCGCTGAACCGCTCGCTGAACCGCACCGTGGTCGGCGCCGTCAATGATGTGGACCTGATTGTCTTTGTGGTGGAAGCCGGTCAATTCAACCAGGCCGACGCCAAGGTTCTGGCTCTGCTGCCTGAAAAGACACCCGCGATTTTGCTGGCTAACAAGTTTGATTTGATTCACCGCCGCGCCGAGATCGCGCCCTGGCTCAAGGAAATGCAGGAGCGGCACAATTTCGCCGAGTTCGTGCCCATGTCGGCCAACAACGCCAAGGACATCGAGCGCCTGTTCGGCATTTGCGAAAAATACTTGCCGGTGCAGCCCTGGATGTACGGTGCCGACGAACTGACCGACCGTAGCGACCGCTTCATGGCCGCCGAAATCATCCGCGAAAAGCTGTTCCGCCTGACGGGCGACGAGCTTCCCTATACCTCCACCGTCATCATTGACCAGTACGAAGAGGAGGGCAATTTGCGAAAAATTGCCGCCACTATCGTGGTCGAGCGCGACGGCCACAAGGGCATGATCATTGGCGAGAAGGGCGAAAAGCTCAAACGCATCGGCACTGAAGCCCGGCATGAGCTCGAAACCCTCACTGGCGGCAAGGTGTTCCTGGAGATCTGGGTCAAGGTCCGTTCGGGCTGGGCGGACGACGAGGCAAGGGTCAAGACCTTCGGGTATGAATGAGGCCCCCACGGTCGCTCACTTCGTGTAGTTC
>NZ_JBFUCA010000673.1:0-1854 GCF_056405475.1 Polaromonas sp. P1_G4 | reverse complement strand
CCAGCCATGAGTGAGGCATCCGTCCAAAATCTGAACCAGGACTTGTGGCAGAGCTGCGTCGACCACCTGGCCCAGGAATTACCTGAACAACAGTTCAATACCTGGATCCGCCCCCTGCTTGTCGAGGTCGCTCCCGACCTCACCAAAGTCACCGTTTTAGTGGGTAACCGGTTCAAACTGGACTGGGTTCGCGCCCAGTATGCCGGCCGCATTTCGGCCCTGCTTGAGAAAATTTCCGGGCAAAGCATCCCCCTTGAGTTAGCACTTGCTCCGCGCGAAGCGCCCGCCAAGTCTTCTTCTCTGGTTCGCAGCTTTGAAGGCTCCGGCGTTCCTGAACCCGTCGGCCTGGGCGTTCCCGAAGAAGCCGCCGGCGCGCCGTTCAAGAATCGGCTCAACAGCGCGCTGACCTTCGACACCCTGATTGAAGGCACGGCCAACCGCATGGGCCGGGCCGCCGCGCTGCATGTTTCCAGCAGCCTGGGCCAGCTTTACAACCCGCTTTTTATCTACGGCGGCGTAGGTTTGGGCAAGACGCATTTGATGCACGCGATCGGCAATAAATTGCTGTCGGACAACCCCGCCGCCAAAGTTCTCTACATCCATGCTGAACAATTTGTTTCAGATGTGGTTAAAGCTTACCAACGCAAGACTTTTGATGAATTCAAGGAGCGTTATCACTCCCTGGATTTGCTGCTGATTGACGACGTCCAGTTCTTTGCCAACAAGGACCGCACCCAGGAAGAGTTTTTCAACGCTTTCGAGGCCTTGCTGACCAAAAAGTCGCACATCGTGATGACCAGCGACACTTATCCCAAGGGTTTGACGGATATCCACGAACGCCTGGTGTCGCGCTTTGATTCCGGCCTCACCGTCGCCATCGAACCGCCCGAGCTCGAAATGCGCGTCGCCATCCTGATCCGCAAGGCCGAAGCCGAAGGCGCCTCCATGCCCGAAGAAGTCGCCTTCTTCGTCGCCAAGAACGTCCGCTCCAACGTGCGTGAGCTCGAAGGCGCCTTGCGCAAGATCCTGGCGTACTCACGCTTCAATCTCAAGGAAATCTCCATCCMGCTGGCCCGTGAGGCCCTGCGTGACCTGCTTTCCATTCAGAACCGGCAGATCAGCGTCGAGAACATCCAGAAGACCGTCGCCGACTATTACAAGATCAAAGTGGCCGACATGTATTCCAAGAAGCGGCCAGCCAGCATTGCGCGGCCGCGGCAGATTGCCATGTACCTGGCCAAGGAACTCACGCAAAAGAGCCTCCCCGAGATCGGTGAGCTCTTTGGCGGGCGTGACCACACCACCGTGCTGCACGCCGTGCGCAAGATGTCTGCCGAGCGCCAGCAAATGACAGAGCTCAACCAGCAGCTGCATGTGCTTGAACAGACCCTGAAAGGCTGAGGAACAACCTCCATGCGCCCCATTAACTCCATGAACCCTCTTGCGCCCGGTTTTCACGGTGTTTTACAGAGCCCAGCCACCCTCACAATAACTTTGGGGACAACTTTTGAACAACCCATGGCTTATCCACAGAAGCAGATGACAATCGAAAGTTGTTCATATTCAGCAGTGCAGTTCAGGGGCGTCTGAACACATGGTTAAACAAACGCCAAGTGGTTGATCAAAAAGGGGAAAATGGCACTATCCACAGATGGGCGCCACCCTTATCTACTACTACTAATTTGAATTAAAGAATTAAAGATATATACAGAGGAAGTCATGATCGTTCTGAAAGCAACCCAGGATAAAGTTTTGTCGGTACTGCAGTCGGTGGCCGGCATCGTTGAGCGCAGGCACACCTTGCCCATCCTTGCCAACGTGCTGATCCGCAAAACTGGCGCCCAGCTGCAGCTC
>NZ_JBFUCA010000672.1:0-1855 GCF_056405475.1 Polaromonas sp. P1_G4 | reverse complement strand
CGCTCAATGAATACAAAAAAGGCGACCGCAAACATCCCACCATGCGCGCCATTGCCGATTCGCTGACCGACCAGGACATCGCCGACCTCGCCGCGCACTACAGTGCTGACGGTGTGGTGGCCGGCGCCGCAGAGCTGCCGGCCAAGCCGGCCAAAGAGCCAAGCGCGGAAGTCCAGGCCCTGTTGAACAAGGCCAACTGCGCGTCTTGCCACGGCGCCAACTTCAGCAAACCGATTGATCCGGCCTATCCCAAGATTGGTGGTCAGCATGCTGACTACCTGTTCGTGGCGCTCAAGGCCTACAAGACAGAAAACAACCCCAAGGTTGGCCGCGGCAATGCCATCATGTCCGGCATGGCCAAGCAGTACACCAATGTTGAGCTGAAGCAATTGGCCAACTACCTGTCGTCGGTAGACGGCGACCTGAAGACCATTCCGCAGAAAAAATTCCGCTGAACCGGAATCTTTCGCTCAACAAAAAAGCCGCTGTATCAGCGGCTTTTTTTATGGGCCCGGTCTGTATGCGTTTTCACCAGCAGGGGCCGCTGCGCATTACACGAAGTGAAAAGCGTGGGGGCTCAATCTCTGGTTGCCCTGCGCTGCACGCAGTCGATGTAGGCCGCGCCATCGGGCGGGCGTCCGGCGCGCTGGCTCTCCCAGACCATCTGCCCCAGGCAGTCCATGGTTTCGTGGTGCGCATCGTGCAGCGAGTTGCGTTTGGCCGTCAGCAGCTCGACGGCCTGRCGAATTCCGCGCGGCTGGTCGATGGAGCATTGCTCGCTGATCGACAAATGCATGGACAGGTGCAAAAAGGGGTTGGTCTTGCCCGCTTCCACGTCGTACATTTTTTCGAGCGCACTGTCGGCGTCGGCAAAGTCCGCATGGTATTCGGGATGCTCTTCAATCCATTGACTTGCTATGGTTTCGATAGCCTCCATCGGTTGTCCGGCGAGGGCTTTGGCATAAACAGAGCAGAAAAACCGGCGTACGTCGGCTTGCGAGGGAGTGAACATGGTGAAAGGTTATCACGCAGAGGTTTTCCAACGCCGGCGTGGTGGTTTGCTTATCAGTGTTCGGGCCACGGGGCTCACCGGCCCTGTCCTACAGACAGTTTTTGCACCTCTGCCTACATTACGAATCACAGTGGCGCAGTTCCGGGGCAAGGCTACTTCATAACGACCCACAAGCCCGGCGAGGAGATTTCACATGAACGCAGCACGCATCACAGGCATTATCCTGATCGTTTTGGGCCTGGCCGGTTTCTTCACCGGCGGCTTCAGCTTCACCAAAGACACGACCGCCGCCAAGCTCGGCCCCATCCAGCTGACCGTGAAAGAAAAAGAGTCCGTCAACATTCCCCAGTGGCTCAGCCTGGGCGCCATCGTGCTGGGCGCAGTAGTCCTGGTCGTTGGCTTTAAAAAGTCATAGTCCCACGCTCTGTCCCACCCCAGCGGGGGCCGCGGGACTGGCTTTGCCAGACCGCAGGCGCCGTCCCCTTGAGGGGAGAACAAGCTACACGAAGTGAGCTTGGACAGGGGTGGGTCTATATAAGCATGCGCGAGATTGCCCGCGCCGCCGCCAGCAGTTGCGGCAGCATCGTTTCCTGCATGGCTTTGGCGCTGGTGCGGTTGGCCTGGCCACTGATGTTGAGCRCTGCCACTGTCTGGCCGGCGCGGTTGGTGATCGGTGCGGCCATCGACACCAGTCCTTCCTCCAGCTCCTGATTCACCAGCGACCACCCCTGCTTGCGGGCCTGCGCGATCCTGGCCATGAGCTCCTTCACATCGGTCACGGTGTACTTGGTGCGTGCCGTCAGCTCTGAGGCCTGCAGGCATTTCATGATTTCGGCCTCAGGC
>NZ_JBFUCA010000671.1:0-1868 GCF_056405475.1 Polaromonas sp. P1_G4 | reverse complement strand
GCCAGTGGGCCATCCAGACTGCGCTTGGCGGTTACCAGAGCATCAACGACCTGACCTGCGAAGGCGGGCGCTTGCGCCGCCAGCGGGACCTGGCCTATGAGCTGATCACCGCCATTCCGGGCGTGAGCTGCGTCAAGCCCAGCGCTGCGCTCTACATGTTCCCGCGGCTTGATCCCAAGGTCTACCCGATCAAGGACGATCGCCAGTTTTTCCTGGAGCTCCTCAAGGAGACCAAGGTCATGCTGGTGCAGGGCACGGGATTTAACTGGCCCGAGCCGGACCACTTTCGCATCGTCTTCCTGCCGCATGAGGAAGACCTGCGTGAAGCCATTGGCCGTATTGCAAAGTTCCTCGAGAACTACCGCAACAACCGAACTTGATCCTGCATTCAGCTTCTTTTCTTTTCCTTACCCTCTTGAGGGCAGGTCTCCAAGATCAACGTACAGCAAGAACCTCAGCGACTATGAAACCGACGAATTTGAGCCCGATCCGGGTAGGCCTTCTGGGCATTGGCACCGTGGGCAGCGGCACCTATAACGTACTGCAGCGCAACCAGGAAGAAATCCGCCGCCGCGCCGGCCGCGGTATTGAGATCACCATGGTGGCCGACCTCGACGTGGCGCGCGCCAAAGCCGCGGTGGGCGCGGGTGTGCAGGTGGTCGACGACGCCCGCAAGGTCGTGGCCAGCCCCGACGTCGATATCGTGATCGAGCTCATTGGCGGCTATGGCATCGCCAAACAGCTGGTGCTCGAAGCCATCGAAGCCGGCAAGCACGTAGTCACCGCCAACAAGGCGCTGTTGGCTGTGCACGGAACCGAGATTTTTGCGGCGGCCCACCGCAAGGGCGTGATGGTGGCGTTTGAAGCGGCCGTGGCCGGCGGCATCCCCATCATCAAGGCTTTGCGCGAAGGCCTCACCGCCAACAGCATCCAGTGGATCGCCGGCATCATCAACGGCACTACCAATTTCATCCTGTCCGAAATGCGCGACAAGGGCCTGGACTTCGACGTCGTGCTGAAAGAAGCGCAGCGCCTGGGCTACGCCGAAGCCGACCCCACCTTCGACATCGAAGGCGTGGACGCCGGCCACAAGGTCACGCTGATGTCAGCCATTGCTTTCGGCATCCCGGTGCAGTTCGACAAGGCCTACGTTGAGGGCATCACGGGTCTCGCCGCACAAGACATCCGCTATGCCGAGCAGCTTGGCTACCGCATCAAGCTGCTGGGCATCACCAAGCGCGCCGCCAACGGCATCGAGCTGCGCGTGCATCCCAGCCTGGTGCCGGCCAAACGTTTGATCGCCAACGTTGAAGGCGCGATGAACGCCGTGGTGGTGCAGGGCGACGCCGTCGGCACCACGCTGTACTACGGCAAGGGCGCGGGCAGCGAGCCCACCGCCAGCGCCGTGATCGCCGACCTGGTGGACATTGCCCGCCTGCACACCGCAGACCCAGAACACCGCGTGCCGCACCTGGCTTTCCAGCCCGACGCGATGAGCGATTTGCCCGTGGTGCCCATGTCCGAAGTTGTCACCAGCTACTACCTGCGCCTGAAAGTCGCCGACGAAGCCGGCGTGCTGGCCAAGGTCACGGGGATCCTGGCCGGCGCGGGCATCAGCATTGATGCGGTGCTGCAGCGCGAAGCTGATGAAGTGGGCGGTGAGGGTTCCACGCACACCGACCTCATCATCCTCACGCACGAGTGCGTGGAAGCAAAGATGAACGAAGCCCTGGCGCAAATGCAGGCGCTGCCCACGGTGCTGGCGCCCATCACGCGCATCCGCAAGGAGGAGCTGGCCTGATGTTGTACATCTCCACTCGCGGCCATGCCGACCGCAAGCGTTTTTGTGAAATCCTGCTCGAAGGCCT
>NZ_JBFUCA010000670.1:0-1882 GCF_056405475.1 Polaromonas sp. P1_G4 | reverse complement strand
GTCAAGGTGACAGACAGGTCATCGTCAATGGGCGTCCTTTCTTCCACCACCTTGGCGGCAGAGCGCCTGATCGGTGCACGCTTGGCGGCCTGGGCGGGCTGGTCAGCTGCGGCGGTAGCCTTGGGCGCGGCAGCTTTAGGGGCTGCCGTCTGGGCCAGCAACAGGGCGGGGGCGGCCAGCATCAGGGCAGAGAGAGCGAAATGTTTCATGGGGGTCCTTTGGAACGGTCAACAGTCAATCGGGGAAATCAGTAAAGCGGGACAGAAAAATATGCCTGCGCCTCGTGCGGCAAGACACGGCCGGTCTGGTGCGCGCGCTCCAGAACCTGCCAGAAGTAGCGGTAGCTCGCGCGGTCGTGCAGCTTGCCTTCAAAACTGATGGGAGCCCAGTCTGAACGTGCGGCAGCAGCTATTATTTTTGTAGCACTTTCAATCTCACCCTCGGTGGGCGCAAAAGCCGCCAGGATAGGCCGGATCTGGTTGGGGTGGATGCTCCACATGCGGGTGTAGCCCAGTTCACGGGCGGCATGGCGTGCGGCAGAAGTCATGGCCTCAGTGTCATTGAACTCTGTGACAACACAATGTGACGGCACTTTGCCGTGGGCATGGCAAGCCGACGCGATTTCGAGCTTGGCGCGCATCACCAGGGGATGCGTGAACTGGCCGCGGCTGCTCATGCCGTCGGCGGGAATCGCGCCGCCATGCGCCGAGACAAAATCCATCAGGCCAAAACTCAACGACTGCACGCGCGGATGAGCAGCAATGTCGAAAGCGTTTCGCACCGCGAGTGGGGATTCGATCAGCACGTGCAGCGGCAGGCCGCCGGCCGATGCTGCGAGCAGAGCCTGCTCGGCCCTGACCACATCGGCAACCGATTCCACCTTGGGGACCATGATGTGTGAGAGATGGCGGGACAGCTTCCCGGCAATGACAGCCATGTCGGCCTCAAAGGCGGGGTGGTCCACCGAATGGATGCGCACCGCGACGCGTGCCTTGTCGCTGGCCAGGGCCGCCAGCGCCACGACCATCGCGGCATGGTCGGCTTCGCCGCCCACGGGTGCGCCGTCTTCGCAATCCAGCGTCACGTCAAACACGCAGGCGCCGAACTCCTCGATCATTTCGGCCTGCAGCTGCAGGCTTTTGCGCATGCGGGCTTCAACACCGCTGTAGTGATCACAAACCGGAAGAAACCCGGCTTGTGCCTGGGCACCCAGCAGAACGTCGCGCGGATGTTGGCGAGCCCCCACGCTTGTCACTTCGTGTACTACGCTGCCCCCGGAGGGGGCCGTGYTTGCTTGGGGTGGCCCTGCGCGGCGCACATCGCTCATTAATTGCTCAKAGCAGGTGCTTGACGCCGTCTTGCTCACCCTTAAGCTCGTCCAGGGTCTTGGTGATGCGTTCCTGGCTGAACGCGTCGATTTCCAGGCCTTCGACCAGTTTGTATTCGCCGTTTTCGCAGGTCACGGGGAAGCCGAACATGATGTCTTTCGGGATGCCGTACTGGCCATCGGACGGGATACCCATGGTGACCCACTTGCCGTTGGTGCCCAGGGCCCAGTCGCGCATGTGGTCGATGGCGGCGTTGGCGGCCGATGCGGCCGACGACAGGCCGCGCGCTTCAATGATGGCGGCGCCGCGCTTGCCGACGGTAGGCAGGAACACGTTGGCATTCCATTCCTGGTCGTTGATCATCTTGGCGACGCTTTCGCCCTTGATGGTGGCAAAGCGGTAGTCAGCGTACATCGTGGGCGAATGGTTGCCCCAGACGGTGAGCTTTTCAATGTCGGCCACGGCCTTGCCGGTCTTGGCGGCGATCTGGCTGGCGGCGCGGTTGTGATCCAGGCGCAGCATGGCGGTGAAGTTCTTGCGCGGCAGGTCAGGGG
>NZ_JBFUCA010000669.1:0-1884 GCF_056405475.1 Polaromonas sp. P1_G4 | reverse complement strand
CTTGAGCGACCTGTCGCGCTTTCCGTGGCGCGGCACAGCGCTCACGCTGCGTGACCGTTTCCGGGAAGACCACATGGGCCTGACCGCCAGCAGCCTGACCTTCACCACCTCGATCGCGCTGGTGCCGTTTTTTACGGTGGCGCTGGCCATCTTTACGGCCTTCCCGATGTTCTCGAAGTTGCAGGGCGCCCTGCAGGCCTGGCTGATTCAGAGCCTGATCCCCGACAACATCGCCCGCCAGGTGCTGGGTTACCTGACGCAATTCAGCCGCCAGGCCAATAAGCTGGGCATCGCGGGCCTGGCCGTGCTTCTGGTCACGGCCATCGCGCTCATCCTGACCATTGACCGAACGCTCAACGGTATCTGGCGCGTCAAAAAGGCGCGGCCACTGACGCAGCGTGTGCTCATTTATTGGGCTGCCATTACCTTGGGGCCGCTGCTGCTGGCGGCCAGCCTGGCGGTCACTTCTTATGTGCTGTCGGCCTCGGGCGGCCTGGTGGGCGCTTTGCCCGTCAGCCTGCGTTTTCTGCTCAGCGTCCTGCAGTTTTTCCTGGTGGCGGGGGGCATGGCGGCGATGTACCGCTATGTGCCCAATACCTACGTGAAGTGGTCGCATGCCTGGGTAGGGGGCCTGTTTGTGGCTGCGGGCATTGAGGTGGCCAAACGCGTGCTGAGCCTGTATCTGGGCGCCGTGCCGACCTATTCGCTGGTGTATGGCGCGTTCGCTACCTTGCCCATCCTCCTTGTATGGATTTATGTGTCCTGGGTCATCGTGCTGATGGGCGCTGTGATTGCCGCGTACCTGCCCAGTCTCCTGGCCGGAGTGGCCCGCCGCGGCAGCGCACATGGCTGGCATTTCCAGCTGGCCATTGAAGTGCTCCAGCAGTTGCACCGGGCACTGGCCACCCCGCGCAAGGGTGTCAGCGCTTCGCAGCTGGCCGAGCTCCTCCAGGTGGACGGGCTGCAGCTGGAGCCGGTACTGGAAACACTGGTTGCGCTGGACTGGGTAGGCCAGCTCAATGAAGCCGAGGGTGAGGTGGAAGCCCGTTACCTGCTGCTGGCCGACCCCGACACCACGCCGCTGGAGCCATTGATACAGCAACTGCTGCTGGACAAGGCCGAAGCGGTTCAGGGCCTGTGGGAAAAGGCCCGGTGGCCGGCCATACGGCTACGCGACGCGCTGTAAACCGCCGACTCCGACCCGCCAACCCCGCACATCAGCAGGTTTCGGAGCTAGTCCATCCGGACTAAAAACCAGTCCCTGTTTGGGGATATTTGTGACTGCCTGCGTGTTGTAACAAAATCAGGCTTTTGATTTTTTCACGCACTGACAATGCCATCAAAAACACCAACCAGGGAAAAATTGGACGGCGCCATTGCCCATGAACGGCAGGCGCACCAGGAAGCCCGACAGATCTACGAAGAGCTGACGGCGAAAATGTGGGCCTACCAGACCGGCCAGGGCCCGGCGCCCACCAATAAAGACTTCGAAATGTGGAGTCAGGCCGTGGAGCAGCGCGTCAAGGTCAAGCAGTTGGGCATCCGGGTAGACGGCGAGTCCGGCCTTTAATTTTTTGCGTCGCGCCTTCGCGGCGGTTCAGGCGCATACCCGCATCGTTTTGCCCTCCTGACGTGGCCTCCTTGCGATTTGGCAAGACTCCGCTTCAGCCCAAATGCGTGCCAGGAGGCAGGTTTGAGCCCGTTTTCAAGCCTGATTGCCTCATCCTGCAAAAGCCGTTCGGGTGACGTAAGCCTTGTAAGAATTTTTATGCTGCACCGCACAAATTTTCGCCCGTTAGGCCTTCAGGCGCGCGGGAGGAATTCTTACAAGACCATCTTTATGCTTACGCCACGATTCTCTTCATCTGTTGCAATCCCCTCAAT
>NZ_JBFUCA010000668.1:0-1905 GCF_056405475.1 Polaromonas sp. P1_G4 | reverse complement strand
CTTCTTGACAGGCTCGTCGGGTTTCTTGTCGTTCCCTTCAATGTATGGGCTCCATGGCTTGGCCTTCACAGGGCCAGGCGTCTTCCACACCACATTGAACTGGCCGTCGGCCTTGATTTCGCCGATGAAGACCGACTTGTGCAGGTGATGGTTCTTCTCATCCATCTTGCTGACGATGCCGGAAGGCGCGTTGAAGGTCTGGCCGGCCATGGCGGCGATGACCTTGTCGGTGTCGGTGGACTTGGCTTTTTCAACAGCCTGCTTCCACATGTTGATACCGATGTAGGTGGCTTCCATCGGGTCGTTGGTCAAAGGCTTGTCAGAGCCAGGGAGCTTCTTGGCTTTGGCATAGGCAGACCACTTCTTGATGAACTCTGTATTGGCCGGGCTCTTGATCGACTGGAAATAGTTCCACGCAGCCAGGTGGCCGACCAGGGGCTTCGTGTCCACGCCGCGCAGTTCTTCTTCACCCACGCTGAACGCAACCACTGGCACGTCTTTGGCCTTCAGGCCGGCATTGCCCAGCTCTTTGTAGAAAGGCACGTTGGAGTCACCATTGATGGTGGACACCACAGCCGTCTTGCCGCCTTGCGAGAATTTCTTCACGTCAGCCACGATGGTCTGGTAGTCGCTGTGGCCGAAGGGGGTGTATTTCTCGTCGATGTCGGTGTCTTTGACACCCTTGCTCTTGAGGTAGGYGCGCAGAATCTTGTTGGTGGTGCGTGGGTACACATAGTCAGTGCCCAGCAGAACCCAACGCTTGGCGCCGCCGCCGGCCTTGCTCATCAGGTAGTCAACCGCAGGAATAGCCTGCTGGTTAGGTGCCGCACCCGTGTAGAACACGTTCTTGGAAAGTTCTTCACCTTCATACTGCACGGGGTAGAACAGCAGGCCGTTCATTTCTTCAACAACCGGCAGCACCGACTTGCGGGAAACAGACGTCCAGCAACCGAAGATGACGGAAACCTTGTCTTGACCCAGCAGTTGCTTGGTTTTTTCAGCAAACAGGGGCCAGTTGGAAGCGGGGTCAACCACCACGGGCTCGAGCTTCTTGCCCATCACGCCGCCCTTGGCATTGATCTCTTCGATCGCCATCAGCACGGTGTCTTTCAACGTGGTTTCAGAAATTGCCATGGTGCCCGACAGGCTGTGCAAGATGCCAACCTTGATGGTGCCGCCCGCCTGGGCAAAAGCGGCAGGCATGGCGCCAAGGCCTGCCAGTGCGACTGCGGCGGTCATCGCCTTGAGGGTAAATCGACGTTGTTGCATGTGAATCCTCGCTCCGGTAGATAGGTGTGTGAATCGCGTTTCGCTGCGCCAAAACCCGGGGAAACCAGGGCTTTTACACAGCGATGAACCGATTCTGGGGACCGGAGGGGGATTGGGGAATACGCCGGGTGGCGTATGCGGGGTGGCCGGTATGCTGTGGGTTGCCGGTGAGGGCCGGCATTACAGGGAGGCCGCTGCGCCCGCTGACCTCTCTCCTATATCAAACTAAAAAACGAGGACTCTCTTATATGAACGCGCTGGTTTCCCGCTCTTCACACCTGGTCATCCTTGCCTTGACCGCCACAATCCTCGCAGGGTGCCAGACCACCAAGCCCAGCCCAGGCGCAAGCAACCCCGAGCCCAGGATTCTTTCCGTCACCCGCGTAGGAGGAAAAGGCATCCCCAACGGCCGATCAGATTCAACGGCGCCCTATCTGCGCGTCATCAAGTTGCAAACCGCCACCGACCCTGGCTACGGCTACTCTGCTGCAAACGCCATCAGAACAGGCCCTTACGACACCCGGCTTCATCTTCTATACCTCAACTCATTGCGCGGACCAAAAGGCGAACCCATCACATACGAGCGCCGGGGCGCCTGCTGCGAGTACGAAGACAAGTCGCTCCCCAGAGGTGGCG
>NZ_JBFUCA010000667.1:0-1922 GCF_056405475.1 Polaromonas sp. P1_G4 | reverse complement strand
TTGGGAGGATTCGATGTCCAAGTTAAACCATAGCAGTCAAGTTAGACCGCAGCTTTTGCGGTCTGAATTGCGTTAGGCATCTCATGGCACTGCTTTTAAAAATCATTGTCGTGCTGTTTGGCCTCGCATCTATCGTTGCGGGTGTGAAGAGTGTCTTGCGCCGGGAAGCTAAATTCACATGGAATGAAGATAGCAATGAGCAGCGTATCGTTGAAGGGCTTCCAGCGATCCTCATCGGCTTGGGCGAGATCGCCTTAGGCCTTTACATCCTCTTCTCTCTACGTTCTCATGCAAGCTGAGATATTCACATCGGACCGCTTGGCCATCGCCGATGTCGCCTGACCTCTCCTTCAAACGGGCACCTTGCAGAGCGCTTATGTCAAACGTCAGGCTCCTACCCTCCCGGGTTGTCGCGGGTTGTTTCAGGTTCGAGGGACCATTCTCTGAAAGTGGCCAATTGCATGCCGCCTGATCCTTCCATCGAAGAGGCAACCGCAGCCCACTTGGGCCGACCCCTCATGCCAAACGTCGGGCTAATATGACTTCTGCAATCCACCTGAATCTGTCTGTCGCGGTCTTTGCCTTCGCAGTTCTTACTTCATCGTCAGCCTATGCATCTCCCTGCATGCAAGGTGCGAGATACGAAAGGAAAGATGGGGCCTATATGTCCATCGACACTCCAACCGAATCATCCGATGGGTTGGATCGAGCCCACTTTGAGCTGCAATCGTTGGGGAAAATGATTGCTGGAGCACCTACGGTTGGTAACCTGGAAGGTGAGCTGACAATTACACGAGACTCTTGCGCAGGATTCTTCTCCAGTCCGGATATTCCCTGCGCCATAATCGCAACGTTCAATGGAAATCGGGCGCAGGTTTACCAAATCGGACACTGCTACTCTGGTGCAGGCGCATACGCTGATGGTGTGTATATCAAGTCGAAGGCCAAGCCATTAAAGGCTCTAACCAAGTAGTGGAAGTCAAGGTATGAAGCCTAACCGATCGGCCGATGCGGACACAGCTGCAGGTTGCTGTTTCGCGACTAGTGTTGGTTGCCGGTGACCGCCAACGGTAGGCTTCGTTCCATGGTGCTGAGCAAGTTCGTGAAACTCATTCTCATTTTCTTGGGTGGCCCCTTGATCGCCTTTGCCATTCTCTTCGTCGGCTGCGAAGGAAAGCATCCTGCACTTGGCGTCATGTGTGGCCACAATATTCTCATGTCGCTGGTACTTTTCACGTTCGCGGCCTGGTTTGTGCTGGGTACCATCTCAGTCTTGATCGGTGTTCCAAGAGGACACGAATGAGTAAATTCGCTGCGGCCTGCTTACGGCCTGACTTGCCAATCGACACGAACCCACAACAGCAGCAGGCAGCTCTGCCGCAAGTGTTAGTCGTCCGGTCATCTTTACGCTAGGCCACTAATTCCATGGCAGCGATCTTTGCATTCAAATGTTCATGCTGCGGTGAGTTGCATGAGGGCTCGCCGAGTTTTGCATTTCAGGCGCCAGATCCATACACCTGGCTAACAGATGAACAGAAACAAGACATCGGGCGGCTGTCCGATGACCTTTGCGTTATCCGTCATACCGAAAGAACCGACTATTTCGTCAGGGCTGTTTTGGAAATTCCAATACATGGCGTAAGTGAGCCCTTTGTTTGGGGGGTGTGGGTTTCTGCAAGTCAACAGAGCTTTGAGCGCTATGTTCAAACCTTTGACACCCCGCTGGAAGGTGACGGCTTCTTTGGCTGGCTCTGCAACCGGATCAACCTGTATCCAGCCGAGCAATCCAGGTCCGCAGATGTCTTCATACAGCTGGGAGGTTTTCGGCCCAAAGTTGTCTTGCATTCCACAGTCAATGAGACTGATCAACTGGCAGTTGATCAGCTTTCGGGTATTACAGTTGAACGTGCCCAGTACCTGGC
>NZ_JBFUCA010000666.1:0-1922 GCF_056405475.1 Polaromonas sp. P1_G4 | reverse complement strand
TCGCAAAGAGGGCATTTCTTGGGTTTGTCTGGGTCTGATCTTGGATCGGATGCTACTGATGCACTTGTCACTGGCGGGTCTGAGACCGCTGGTGGGGATGGCACATCGCAACCAGTTTGGGCGGCGTTTTCTACATTAGGGGGAACGCATGTGCAGCTGTTGCCCGAGGGCGCGGCACCTGAAGGACAGGAAATAGGCGTGGAGCGAGTGCCTGCCGAAAATGTCCCCCACAATCCACCATCCTTATAAAAGTCGCAGGAATTAGCAGCGGTACAGTTGGAGTAGGTCCATGACCCACCAAATATTGCCGCGCCGGCCGCAGCCTCAGCACCAGCAGCGGCCTCGAGGGACGGAAACCACCCCCTAGCATCATTGAAGATGTACTCAGTCCCCCCAGGAGTTGCGGAAAACGAGGCGTGTGCAGGTGTCCAGATCATTGCCAGCATGAGCGCTAGCACAGCAGTAGCGCCTAGACGATAAAGATGGGCAATGCCACCTCCAAAATCACCATGACTACGAAATTTCCGGCTTGCGGTCACCCGCAATAAGACTGCGAGCGGCGAGTGAGTAAAAGGACGTTCATCGATCACTCGCAAGAGCGCATGAAAAARCTGCCTGCATGCATTCTCTATTGCCCTCGCTCGCCCTATGATCGATTTGTAGTCATGGTTTTCTTCAATGCGATTCAATTGACTGCTCCCGTAACTTGTTGGATCCGGTTCAGGGCGTCATACACCCTGGTGATGTTTCTTTGCAGGTTGCCTTGCGGGTCCTTGACCTGTTCGCTGACCTTGTTGCCCATGGCGTCCAGGGTGTAGGTGATGGTGTTGCCCTTGGCATCGGTCACCCCCGTTAACCGGTGGGCTGCGTCGTAGCTGTAACTCATGGTGCTGCTGTCGGGCATGACCACACCTGTCAGCTGGCCGGCGTTGTCGTAGGTGTAGGTGGTGATGCGGGCCGTGTCGCCAGGTGGTGTGACACTGGTGCTGCTGACCCAGCCTCGGGGGGTGTAGCTCATGTCAGTGACGATTCCCTTGGGGTCGACCATCTGGCGCACCCGCCCTGCCCTGTCGTACAAAGTGAACTGGGTCAGGTGGCCTGCTGCGTTCGTCACGCTCTGCAGATCGCCTGCCGTGTGGCCGACTTCATTGGGCACCGTGCCGCTGGAGGCGGCCGTCGCATAGTAAGCATAGGTCGTGGTCATGTTGTTCGGGTCCACACGGGTGAGGACCCGGCCGCCAGCGTCATACGTGAAGCGGGTGGTTCTGATGGGTGCTGTCGGGTCTGGGCTGCCATTGCCCAAGGTGGCCTGTTCGACCCGCTTGCAAACGACAGGCAATACGGTGCCATTTGGAAGTGCCGAGGCCGTCGTGCAGCTCGCTGCAATGTTGCTGTTGAAGGGATCGGGCTCCCCGTGGTAGACCAAGCTTGTGCTCAGCAAAGGTTGAGTCACCTTGGTGGGTAATCGCCAATCCGGATGCCAGATGGTTTCAATTTTTCGGGCCCCTGGAGGCAGCGACGCCCCACTGGGCAGGACGGCGGCACACGATACCGTGTTGGCCAGGCCCTCGACCCGCGTAATCTCACGGTTGCCGCTGTCATAGGCATAACAGCTGCGCTGGCCGGTGAAGTCATCCTTGCTCACGACATTACCGCTGGTGTCGTAGGTTGATGCACTGGCGGCGGCCGCATTGCCCGACCCAGCGGGCTGACTCACGCCGGTCAACATGAGGGAGCCCAGGATTGCCGTCGCACCCAGGCCGGTGGCTTGCCCGTTGGGGTTGGTCACCGTGACACCAGCCGGAGCCTGCCAATCGTGGTAGCGGTAGGTGGTCAAGGTGACCGCATCGTAGACCTGGCTCACAGCGACTGCAGGAGGTGTTCCGTAGCTCACGCTGTAACGGTTGATGCCACCTGCGTTT
>NZ_JBFUCA010000665.1:0-1923 GCF_056405475.1 Polaromonas sp. P1_G4 | reverse complement strand
GATATGCCCCCATTTCCCCCATAGACGTCCGGCCCGCCCATCTGGCTGATAATGAACGGCCCGGCGCTGCCACTTCGCTTCCTCGCCATTCTTCGCCTCCTTGCGCTCGCTCCATCCGCTCAGCGGCAGCCCTTAGACCCACCGTTCCATGCCCGGCATCCACATCACCGATATTGAAGCCGCCATCAATTACTGGCGCGACAAAAAGCCTTCGCCCGACGGCGTGACGCTGGCGCCCGAGTTGCGTGCGCTCGCCGAGGTCTATGCGCTCCTGGTTTTCTACCATGAGGATGAGGCCGACGAAAAAAGCTTTCCGCCCAAGGCGCTGGCGGCGTGGCGGACCTGGTACGACACGACAGCCGACACGCCCTGCATTGCCATTTGCTCAACCAGCCAGGGGGACGCCCTGTGCAAGGGCTGCGGCCGCACGTTTGACGAAGTGCAGCACTGGCCCGAGATGACGCCCGCCGAGAAGCGTGGTACCTGGCGGCGCATCACGCAGGAAGCAACTGCCTGGCGGTTTGGCCGCTACGCTGACCGCGCCCTTGAGAACCGGGACAAGGATGTGCAGAATGATGCGGCGCCCGCCCCGGTCGCCATGCCAAAAATCTAGGCCTTTTGGGCTTGCGGCCCATATATGGCAAGCGCAAGCAGCTATGAATTTGATAGTGATGTCGCTACACTGACGGCATGCTCAGACTGACGCGTGCCCCCAATATCGCCATCGCGGCGCTGTGGGTCGACGTGTTGCAGCAGGCCGGTATTGCCGCCAGCGTGCAGCGCTATTTTCTGGGCAGCGTCGCCGGGGAACTCCCACCCGACCAGTGCCAGCCCGAAGTCTGGCTCACCCACCACGAAGAAGAACACCGCGCACGGGAGTTGCTCGACAACCTGCAGAACATGCCGCAGCGGCGATGGCTGTGCGTCTGTGGCGAAATCGTCGAGGGCGGGTTTGAGCAGTGTTGGAACTGTCAGGCTGTAGCCCCCACGGTCACTCACTTCGTGTAGTTCCCTGCCCCCCGAGGGGGCCGCCCGCCTGTGGCCTGGCAAAGCCAGTTCCACGGCTCATGCTTGGTTGAAGAGTTCTGTGGGCACAACCAAGGGTGCCGCGGGACTGGCTTTGCCAGACCGCAGGCGCCGCCCCCTTGCAAGGGGGGGAACAGGCTACACGCAGTGAGCCTGGACGGGGGTTAGACCCGTTTCGCCAGTTCGGCCGCCATGCCGACATAGCTGCCGGGTGTCATCTTCAACAGGCGCTCTTTTTCCGCAGCAGGAATTTCCAGCGAACGGATCAGCGCGTGCAGGTCTTCGGCCTTCACGGTTTTGCCGCGCGTGACTTCCTTCAACTTCTCGTAAGCGCCCTGCACACCGTAACGGCGCATCACCGTCTGGATCGGTTCGGCCAGCACTTCCCAGGAGGCATTCAGGTCGTCGCCCAGCGCTTCGCGGTTGAGTTCGAGCTTGTTCAGCCCCACACCCATTGAGTTGTAGGCCAGCACGGCGTAGCCCAGCGCCACGCCCATGTTGCGCAGCACGGTCGAATCGGTCAGGTCGCGCTGCCAGCGGGAAATCGGCAGCTTTTCGCTCAGGTGGCGCAGCAGCGCATTGGCCAGGCCCAGGTTGCCTTCGGCGTTTTCAAAGTCAATCGGGTTGACCTTGTGCGGCATGGTCGAGGAACCGATCTCGCCGTCTTTCAGGCGCTGCTTGAAGTAGCCCACGCTCACATAACCCCAGATGTCGCGGGCCAGATCGATCAGGATGGTGTTGGTGCGGGCTACCGCGTCAAACAGCTCGGCCATGTAGTCGTGCGGCTCGATCTGGATGCTGTAGGGCTGGAAGGTCAGGCCCAGGCCCAGCGGCTCCGGCGTTTCAATCACGTTGCGGCTGAAGGCCTCCCAGTCGAAGTCGGGCCAGGCCGAGAGA
>NZ_JBFUCA010000664.1:0-1926 GCF_056405475.1 Polaromonas sp. P1_G4 | reverse complement strand
TGCCTGCTACCAATTTCGTAGCGTATGGTACCCATATGGCATGGGGAAGGCAACAGGAAAGGGAAAATGGTGCCGCTTGTCGGAATCGAACTGACGACCTACCGCTTACAAGGCGGTTGCTCTACCAACTGAGCTAAAGCGGCACAAAGCTATTTTACTTGACCCGTTTCAGTGAAGGCCGTGTGCGCGGCGACTTGGGCGGATCCGGCGGCTCGGAACCGTCATCGGCTTGCGAATCTGCGCTGCTTTCGGGCACCAGCTGCATGATCTTTTCCGGGCCTTCCGCCGGATTGTGCGGATGCGCAGCCGGCGCGGCAGCCACCGGAGGTGCGCCATGAGGGTCTTCGGCGCCCGCCTCAGCGCCGGAAACCGGACCGGCGGAAGCCGCAACCATGGGAAAGGCCATGCCTTGCCCGTTTTCACGGGCATAGATCGCAATCACGTGGCTGATGGGCACCATGATTTCCCGGGCACTGCCGGCAAACCGCGCCTTGAACTCGATGAAATCGTTGCCGAGCTTGAGTGACGAGGTCGCGTCAAAACTGATGTTGAGCACGATCTCGTTGTTCTTGACGTACTCGCGCGGCACCTGCACGGTGTCGTCCACCGACACGGCCACATAAGGCGTGAAGCCGTTGTCAGTGCACCACTCGTACAAAGCCCGTATCAGATACGGTCGCGTTGACGTGGAGTCCAGGGCGTTCATGAATTCAGCCAAGTTAAACCCGAACCATCATATGGGCACCCTCTTCACCGGCCGTGAGAGATCTCTCTTCGCCAGCCAGGGCCGCGGATCCGGCTTCGCCGGGCCGCAGGCGCAGCGCCCCTCTTCTTCTTGCAAGGGGCAGCGCACAGCCGAAGGTACACGCAGTGGCAAGCGTGGGGGCCATTATTTCCGCATGACCTTTTCGGAAGGCGTCAGCGCTTCGATATAGGCGGGGCGCGAAAAGATGCGTTCCGCATACTTGAGCAGCGGTGCGGCATTTTTCGACAGGTCAATGTCGTAGTAGTCCAGGCGCCACAGCAGCGGGGCAATCGCCACGTCCAGCATGGAAAAGTTATCGCCGAGCATGAACTTGTTTTTCAGGAAGATCGGTGCGAGCTGCGTCAGGCGGTCGCGGATATGCGAACGGGCTTTTTCAAGCGCCTTTTCGTTGCCTTTGGAGGCGCGCGATTCCAGCGTGCTGACGTGGACGAACAGTTCTTTTTCGAAGTTCAGCAGGAAGAGGCGAACGCGCGCGCGGTCAACCGGGTCGCCGGGCATGAGTTGCGGGTGCGGAAAGCGCTCGTCGATGTACTCGTTGATGATGTTCGATTCGTACAGGATCAGGTCGCGCTCGACCAGGATAGGTACCTGTCCGTATGGGTTCATCACATTGATGTCTTCCGGCTTGTTGTACAGGTCAACATCGCGAATTTCGAAGTCCATGCCCTTTTCAAACAGCACAAAACGGCAGCGGTGCGAGAAGGGGCAGGTCGTGCCTGAATAAAGGACCATCATGGTGCGGAACTCCTAAATGCAAAGGAGTGGATACATTGAAAGCATCCACTCCAGAAGGTGCCGGGAGCTTAGCCCCGGCGAAAAATTACTTGACGTCTTTCCAGAACGCCGCATTCAGGCGCCAGGCAACAAAGGTCAAGCCGAGAAGGAAAATCAGCACCCAGACGCCGACGCGAATACGGGTGTTCTGGGCCGGCTCGCCCATCCATTGCAGGTAGC
Organism: Polaromonas sp. P1_G4; assembly: GCF_056405475.1. Taxonomy (NCBI): domain Bacteria; kingdom Pseudomonadati; phylum Pseudomonadota; class Betaproteobacteria; order Burkholderiales; family Comamonadaceae; genus Polaromonas; species Polaromonas sp. P1_G4. Next base: position 206 of record NZ_JBFUCA010000664.1, on the reverse strand, counting down.
CCACGAGGTCGCCCATCGCCTGGTCATACTGCAACTGCGTCATGGTGCCGGGGGTGAGCTGCTTCCAACCCTTAAAAATCTCCACTTTATGGCCGTGCTCTTCCTTGTAGTCGTACTGCGGCTCGCGCGTGCCCTGCAGTTCCCACAACACATGCGGCATGGCCACACTCGGGAAAGCGCGGTTGTTCCAGCCCGTGGCTTTGGTG
>NZ_JBFUCA010000663.1:0-1926 GCF_056405475.1 Polaromonas sp. P1_G4 | reverse complement strand
TCCCCCGGCCGCTGGCCGGACGCAGGAAAAATGCCTTGATTTCCTGCATGAATTTCCTGTCATAATGTGCTTTATTCACCAGACGGCACTCGCTGCCTGGTTCGAGTTCCCGGTTTGTAAGCCATCTTCTGCGGCTTCTTTTCAAACCTCCCCCGTTTCCATCAATGAACTCCGCAAGGAGTAACTCCATGCACTTAAACGAACTCAAGGCACTGCACGTGTCTGAAGTCCTCAAGCAGGCCGAAGCCCTTGAGATCGAAAACGTCGGCCGTATGCGCAAGCAGGAGCTGATGTTCGCCATCATCAAAAAACGTGCAAAAACCGGTGAGACCATCGTGGCCGACGGCGTGCTGGAAGTGCTGCCCGACGGTTTCGGTTTCCTCCGTGCTCCGGATTCAAGCTACACGGCCAGCACCGACGACATCTACATCAGCCCCAGCCAGATTCGCCGCTTCAACCTGCACACCGGCGACATGATTGAAGGCGAAGTGCGCACCCCCAAGGATGGCGAGCGCTACTTTGCCCTGAACAAGCTCGACAAGGTCAACGACGGCCTGCCTGAAGACAACAAGCACAAGGTCATGTTCGAGAACTTGACCCCGCTGTTCCCACGCGAGCAGTTCAAGCTCGAACGCGACATCAAGGGCGAAGAGAACCTGACCAGCCGCATCATCGACATCGTCGCGCCTATCGGCAAAGGCCAGCGCGCCCTGCTGGTCGCACCGCCCAAGTCCGGCAAGACCGTGATGATGCAGAACATCGCCCACGCCATTACCGCCAACTACCCTGAAGTGGTCATGATGGTGCTGCTGGTGGACGAGCGCCCTGAAGAAGTGACCGAAATGCAGCGCAGCGTGCGCGGCGAAGTGATCTCCTCCACTTTTGACGAACCCGCCGCACGCCACGTGCATGTGGCCGAAATGGTGATCGAACGCGCCAAGCGCCTGGTTGAACTCGGCAAGGACGTCGTTATCCTGCTGGACTCCATCACCCGCCTGGCCCGCGCCTACAACAACGTGTTGCCTTCATCGGGCAAAGTGCTGACCGGCGGTGTGGACGCCAACGCACTGCAGCGCCCCAAGCGCTTCTTCGGTGCGGCCCGCAATATTGAAGAAGGCGGCAGCCTGACCATCATCGGCACCGCGCTGGTAGACACCGGCAGCCGCATGGACGAAGTGATCTTTGAAGAATTCAAGGGCACCGGCAACTGCGAAATCCACCTGGACCGCCGCCTGTACGAAAAACGCGTGTTCCCGGCAATTCACCTCAACCGCAGCGGCACCCGCAAGGAAGAGCTGTTACTTGCACCCGAAATTCTCCAAAAGTCGCGAATTTTGCGTCAATTCATGTACAACATGGATGAAATCGAATCCATGGAGCTGATGCTCAAGAACATGAAAGCGACGAAGAACAACCACGAATTCTTCGACATGATGAGGCGGGGCGGCTAGAACGTGGCCCCCACGGTCGCTCACTTCGTGTAGCTTCCTGCCCCCCGAGGGGGCCGCCCGCCTGCGGTCTGGCAAAGCCAGTCCCGCGGCTCATACTGGATTGAAGATCCAGGGCGCAACCAGTGGGGTATTTACCAGCGGGGGCCGAGGGTCCGGCTTCGCCGGCCCAAGGCGCCGCCCCCTTGAGGGGGGAACAAGTTACACGCAGTGAACTTGGACGGGGGTGCTATAATGTGCGGCTTAGCGGAAAGTGCCCAGGACTGGCTTGGTGTGGCTCCCGCAACGAATAAGGAAAGATCATGAAAGAAGGCATTCACCCCAACTACCGCGAAGTTTGTTTCCTGGACCTGTCCAACAACTTCAAGTTCGTCACCCGCTCCTGCGTGAACACCAAAGAAATGGTGAAGATGGACGACGGTCGCGAACTGCCCCTGTACAAGCTCGATACGTCCAGCGAATCGCACCCTTTCTACAC
>NZ_JBFUCA010000662.1:0-1927 GCF_056405475.1 Polaromonas sp. P1_G4 | reverse complement strand
GTCGAAGTCGATGTTGATCATCACGCAGACTTTTTCGCGGCCATCACCGTAGGCCACGACTTCCTTGATATGCGGGAAGAACTTGAGCTTGTTCTCCACATACTTGGGCGCGAACATGGCGCCGTCGTTGGCACCGCCCTTGATGCGGCCCACGTCTTTCACGCGGTCGATGATCTTGAGGTGGCCGCYGGCATCGATAAAGCCCGCGTCGCTGGTGTGATACCAGCCGTCGGCGCTCAGCACCTCGGCCGTCGCCGTGGGGTTTTTGTAATATTCCTTGAGCAGGCCGGCGGACTTGACCAGGATTTCCCCGTTGTCGGCCACCTTGATTTGCACGCCGCTGATCGGCACCCCTACCGTATCGGCACGCGCCTCGTTGTCCGGCTGCAGGCACACAAACACGGCGGTCTCTGTCGAGCCATAGAGCTGCTTGAGGTTGATGCCGATGGAACGATAGAAGGTAAAGAGGTCCGGCCCAATCGCTTCACCCGCGGTGTAGGCCACGCGAACGCGCGAAAAACCCAGCGTGTTGCGCAGCGGGCCATAGACCATTACGCTGCCCAGCGCATACAGCAGTCTGTCCATGCCACCGACGGGTTTGCCGTCCATCAGGGCTGGGCCGGCGCGTTTGGCCACGCCCATGAAATAGTTGAACATGCCGCGCTTGATGCGGCCCGCGTCTTCCATGCGGATCATCACGGTCGTCAGCAGGCTTTCGAAAATCCGCGGTGGCGCAAAGTAATAGGTCGGGCCGACTTCTTTCAGGTCGATCATCACGGTGCTCGCGCTTTCGGGGCAATTCACCACATAGCCGCAGGCCAGCCATTGCGCATAGCTGAAGATGTTCTGACCGACCCACGCGGGTGGCAAGTAGGCCAGCACTTCCTCGCCGGAGGTGAGTTTGTCGAAGTCGGCGCCGGCCCTGGCGCGGTCCAGCAGGGTGTTGTGGGTGTGGACCACGCCCTTGGGGTTGCCCGTGGTGCCCGAGGTGAAAAACATCGCGGCCACATCATCCGGCCGGGATTTTTCGACTTCGCTCTTGAAGAAGCCGGGTTGCTTTGCGGCAAAGGCTTCGCCCTTTTCCAGCAAGGCGTCCAGCGATTGCAGTCCGGCCTCGGCATAGTTGCGCAGGCCGCGCGGGTCGTCATAAATGATCTGGTCCAGTTGCGGGCACTGGCTGCGTATCTCCAGCAGCTTGTCGACCTGCTCCTGGTCTTCCACCAGCGCAAAACGTACGTCGGCATTGTTGATGGGAAAGACACACTCGGCGCCCACGGCGTCCTGGTAAAGCGGAATGGGTATGGCGCCCAGCGACTGCGCGGCCAGCATGGTGGCATAGAGGCGCGGCCGGTTGGCGCCGATGATGACCATGTGCTCGCCACGCTGCAGCCCGGCTTCATGCAGGCCGCAGGCGATGCGCTCCACCAGCTGCGCCATGCCGGCCCAGCTGTGCGCCTGCCAGATGCCGTACTCTTTTTCGCGCATGGCCGGAGCGCCGGGGCGCTCAGCCGCATGTTTGAGCAACAGTCTCGGAAAAGTGGTCTGCATGGTCCTTGTCTCGCGGTCGTTATGCCTTCGGGGAGTCGCTCGCTTGCCGGCTAGCCCGAAAGTTGTCTTGTGAATGCATCGTAGGCATGCGTTTGACGTTAGGTTGTCGTTCGGACGACAATTCAAGGGTGATTACTCCCCCGGACTTTCCCTTAGGACAGCGCGCATGGTGACGATGACAGGCCAATCGATGCAGATCCGTGCCCGCATGCCCGACGCGCAGGAGCTCGCCGGCATCCATTGGCTGAATGAGCTGTTGCCGGCCGAGCGCGAGCGCGCCGTGGCGAGCGTGCGCGTCGGCGACGCCAACATCGGCGACTACGTGTGCCGTGTCGGCAAGCCGGTGACCTACTGGTTCGGCGTCGTCGAGGGCTTGCTC
>NZ_JBFUCA010000661.1:0-1932 GCF_056405475.1 Polaromonas sp. P1_G4 | reverse complement strand
CGCTGTACGTGCACCTGCCCTGGTGCCTCAAGAAATGCCCTTATTGCGACTTCAATTCGCACGAGGTCGCGGGCGAAATGCCAGAGCAGCGCTACATCGAYGCCGTAGTGGCCGATCTGGAGGCCGCGCTGCCCCTGATCTGGGGCCGCATGGTCCACAGCATTTTTATTGGCGGCGGCACACCCAGCCTGTTTTCGCCGCAGGCCATAGACCGCTTGCTTGCCGACATCCGCGCACGCCTCAGGCTTGAAGCCGACTGCGAAATCACGCTCGAAGCCAACCCCGGCACCTTTGAAAAAGACCGCTTCAAGGCCTTTCGCAGCGCCGGCGTCACACGCCTGTCCGTCGGCGTGCAGAGCTTTGACGACAAACACCTCAAAGCCCTCGGCCGCGTGCACGACCGCGCCCAGGCCATCGCCGCGGTAGAAGAAGCCGCACAAGCCTTCGACACCTTCAACCTCGACATCATGTACGCGCTGCCAGGCCAGACCATGGAAAGCCTGGAGCAGGACATGCGGCAGGCGCTGGCGCTGCAGCCCCCGCACATCTCGATTTACCACCTGACCATCGAGCCCAACACCTACTTCGCCAAATTCCCGCCCGTGGTGCCTGAAGAAGACACCGCCTACGCCATGCTCGACAAAATCACCGAGATCACGCAGGCCGCCGGGTTGCAGCGCTATGAAGTGTCGGCCTACGCCAGGCCCGGCCACCGCTGCTTTCACAACCTCAACTACTGGCAGTTTGGCGACTACCTCGGCATAGGCGCCGGCGCCCACAGCAAGCTCAGCTTTGCGCACCGCGTCGTCCGGCAGGTACGCTTTCGCGAGCCCAAGCTCTATATGGAAAAGGCCCTGACCGGCGAAGCCGTCACGCAAGAAACAGAAGTCAGCCGCGCCGACCTGCCTTTCGAATTCATGCTCAACGCCTTGCGCCTGCGCGACGGCTTCAAGCTGCAAGACTTCACCGAAAAAACCGGCCTGCCCGTCACCGCCATTCAGCGCGGCCTTGAAGAAGCCGAACGCAAGGGCCTGATCGAACGAGACTTCGTACGCGTCAAGCCCACCGAGCGCGGCTTTGATTTTTTGAACGACCTGCAGACATTGTTTCTGGCCGACTAGCGCCCACGTCAACGCCCAACGCCAACGTCAACGTCAACGCAACATCCCGTCTACAAAATCTATGGAAACACCAGCCGTTATTTTTCTGGTTATCAGTTGCGCCGTCAGCTTCGCGCTGGGCCGGCTGTTTGTGCACTTCCGCGACAAAAAGCGCAAAGAAAAATCACAGGCCCGCGAAGCCGAAGCATTGCGCAACCGCCCCCCAGAACCCGAGTCCCTCAACAAGGCCAAGCGCAAGCGCCAGCTTCAGCAGCTGGAAAAAGAAGAAGCCAAAAGCCGCAAGCGCTGACTGGCCTCCACAGCGGTTTGTTTAACCGCAGCTCACGTGCGTCACGCGCCCGGCATCATCCACAGTCAGGCTTAGCCGATCAGCATTGAACTCCATCGTCACAACCTGCCCGGGCTTCAGCACCCGGACGGTTTTGGTGCCGGCGCGTGTGCGGGCTTCTTCTTGAAGCGCTGCGCTCACATTGCGGCCCACGGCGAATTGGGCTGGTGCGGCGTTGCAAGCACCGCTTGGCGGCGCAGATGCTGGCGTTGATGCCGCGGGGCCTCCGCACGCGGAGAGGGCTATCGGCAGCGCTAGTGCAAGAGCGTTGAGAAAATGCGTGCGCATGGCAAGGTCCTTTCGTCGAAGTGTTTGGAGCTTACCTCGCGATACTCTGCTACATGTGGAGGTGAAGCGAAAGTCCGCACCAGAAAACGCAGTTAGGTGCGGGATCAATTGACATTGACCGGTCGCTGTTTGACAAGCCTCGACCCCTTTTTGTATTAATGTTAGACATCTCATACTTTCTGACGCTGTACATGT
>NZ_JBFUCA010000660.1:0-1942 GCF_056405475.1 Polaromonas sp. P1_G4 | reverse complement strand
GCGCAAAGATGCTCTGAGATTGTTTGGCGTGCGTCCGCGGTACTGGGTAGGTGCCTCGCATACCGACATCCGCCGTGCCGTTGTGACGGTTCGGCCAGACATCAAAAGTCGATGGATGCATATTAGGCAACCAACACCACAGAACGTGATTAGCTCTTTAGAACTAGTTGCAGCCCGAGGCGCACCGGCCATTGTGGCTGCATTCTGCAGGCATCGTCATCTGGGCCTGACCTGCGGCCATGCCTTTGTACTCATGCCCGGTCAGCTTCCGCGCTTGATAATTCTCGATCCGCTCGGTCCTGTGCCTCTGCCCTTGCAAAACCACAATGCTGAGATTGAACGCCCCGATAAGCAGCGACAGCGCTTGCTGGCTGTGCGAGGCTCTCCTTGGGACATCTCCTTGGATAAGCCGGTTTCTCTGCTTCGCGTTCCTTTTCTCGCTGACCAGTCCCGCGATCAATGATGCACAGCCGCGAATAAGCGCGCTTTAGATATAGAAATCGGCGGTACTCGTGGCGTCACCTCCCTGCACCTTGTAGCTTAGTTACCTCATATCGATTGGCTGGTGTAATCTGTTTCAGTCATGATGAAGAAAACCATCCCAGCCGCTAGCCCTGATGCTTATGTCGCCGCGCTGTCCGGCTGGCAGCGTGCGACAGTTGAGCAACTGCGGGCCGCCGTCTTGGGCAGTGCCGAGCTGGATGAAGTCATCAAGTGGGGCCATCTGGTCTATCTGTCGAATGGGCCTGTGCTGCTCATTCGCGCTGAGGAAAGTCGCGTATTGTTCGGCTTCTGGCGAGGCCAACGTCTTCGCGAGATGGATCCGCTGCTAAAACCCGGTGGTAAGTACGAAATGGCGACGAGAGAGTTTCATGAGGGTGATGAAGTCAACCTCGCCTTGTCGGGCCGTCTTGTCAAAGAATCGGTACGGCTTAACAAAACACTCGGCGACCCCACCAAGCTCTAGCATCATGCTTGGCGCTGAACTTCAAGAAATCCCGCGCAACCGGCCAATAGTGCTGCGAAACCTCACTTGCCCGTATTGTGGATGTGAGCTAAACGAGGAATTCACTAAAGAGCACGTGATTGGGAAGAGGTTCGTTCCGGTTGGAACTCTGTATCAAGATTGGAACCTGATTGTTCGGGCGTGCAAGCCGTGCAACGGACGAAAATCTGACCTTGAGGACGACATCTCTGCCATCACAATGCATCACGATGCTTTTGGCAACTCACCTTCGCCAGAAGCTGCGGTGGAGGCTGACAGAAAGAAAGCCAAGAGTCGAAGCCGTCGCACCGGAAAACCAGTGGGAGAGAGTGCCGAGAGCATGACGCTGCGCACCCAGCTCGGCAACTCAGTCACGATGACGTTTACCTTCACAGCACCACCTCAGATAGAGAGCGATAGGGCTTTCGAACTTGCTCGACTGCAGATGATGGCTTTTTTCTACTTCCTGACCTACAGCGAACAGACTTCGCGTGGGCAATTCTGGAGGGGGACGTTCGTGCCATTGATAGAGGCGAGAAAATCCGACTGGGGAAATTCCATTYACCTCTCCTTCATGAATGCCGTTGTCATGTGGGAGCCGAGACTTTTAGTTTCAACTGCTAAAGACCACTTCTCTGCAGCGATTCGTAGGCACCCAACCCATCGACTCTGGTCTTGGGCTGTGGAATGGAACAAGTCGTACCGAGTCATTGGATTTTTCGGTGAAGAATCGGCCGTGCGAGAGGCTGTTGAGCAGATCCCACGGCTTCAGATCACTTCCATTGCCGAAGAAGGGACGTGGTGGGTTAGACATCGTACTGATACTTCACTGAAAGAAGGGGAGGACAAACTCTTCCATTGGTGTGCGGAGCGTGATACTTAACCCCTTCGCACAACCGGAGGGCAACGGTGCGCTATCAAGTCAAGGTTGCAGAAGTACCCTGTCTTTTGCCTGTC
>NZ_JBFUCA010000659.1:0-1947 GCF_056405475.1 Polaromonas sp. P1_G4 | reverse complement strand
GGCTACGCCAGTCAGGTAGGGCCGCTGCCCGGCGAAATCCTCAACATCCTGGGCCTGCTCGGGGTGGGAACGGCCATCAGCATCATCACGGCGGCGATTGTGATTCGCCTGGTACTGCAGCTGATTCCTTTCGTCAGGCTCGGATCATGAGGGGCGCATCATGATCAATGGCCTGGAAGGCATCCCGGGCTCGGGCAAGAGCTATGAAGCTGTTGTCTATCACGTGTTGCCGGCGCTGCAGCGCGGGCGACTGGTCATCACGAACCTGCCGCTGCTGGTGGAAATGTTCGCCGCGGTGAACCCGGACTATCGAAACCTGATCCAGCTGCGCACCCGGACCCAGCCGATTCGCGGCACCTGGGACGCGGAAGCGGTGGACGACCAGGGCAATGGAGAAGCCTTCAAACTCTTTGAAGACGGCCACTCAGAAAAGCCCGATCCCTCGGTGTCGGTGTTCGGCGGAGTCTGGGAGTACTACAGCGAGTGGAAGCATCCCCAGACAGGGCAAGGTCCGCTCTTCATCATTGACGAGTGTCATGTGGCCATGCCCAGCATTGGCACGGATCCGCAGGTGGTGGAGTGGTACAAGCTGCACCGGCACTTCAATGCCGATGTGTTGCTGGGCACCCAGTCGTTCCGGGACATGAACCAGCCGATTGCCAGGCTGATGGCGATCCTGATCAAGGTCCGCAAGGCGGACATCCTGGGCAAGGCGGATCACTACATCCGCAAGACGCATGGCGGTTACCGGGGTGGGGTGGTCTCGACGGAAGAACGCAAGTACAAGCCGGAGTTCTTCAAGTTCTACAAAAGCCACACGCAGGGCAACAGCGTGGCCGAGGCGGGGGCGCAGGATGTGGCGCCGTTCATTGTGAAGTTCAACCGGTTGAAGTGGGGAGTACTGGCGCTGTCAGCGGTCGCTATCGTCTGGGCCTTCTGGCCGGAGGCGGAGAAGCCTAAGTCAACCGTCAAACGGACGACGACGGTCCAGGCGGCGCCCTCAGTCGTGAAAGCGGTGGCGCAGCCGGTGCAGGCGGTGACGGAGGTGATTGGCAAGCATGCGACGGACCAGCCGACAGGGACCAACGAGATGCCGGAGCCTTATGGGCTCAAGGGCTTGCATGTGGTGGGAYGGATGACGATGCAGGGCAGGACCGTCTACGTGATCACCGTGAGTCAGAACGGGATGCCGGTGACGACGGTGACCAGTCTGGAACTGGAAGAGGTGGGCTACAAGTGGAAGGCTCTGACGGACTGTGCGGCTTCGATCCAGTGGAAGGACAAGGTGCGGGCGCTAACCTGCGACAGTCCGCAGATCACGATGGGGTTGCAGAGGACGGCTACCACGGCCAATCAAGTTTCGACTCGATAACGAGGGCGGAGGGGGCTTCGTTATGGTTTCGCATGCGAAATCATCCTCTAATTGCGGGATGTATTCCTGCCATGAAATAGTAGAGTGCTCGAGTAAATACCGCACGTCAAACCGGGGAGTGATCGTTATGACAACGTGGGATCTTCAGGAGACGAGAAAAACTGTGGAACGCATTTATGGGCGGGATCAGCTTCAGCTCATAGCTCCGTGTTTACGTTCGGTGGCTGACCGACAAGGGTATGCGTATGTTCACTATCAAGATTTCCGAAACCTATTAGAAGACTATCTAAAGTCGAACGCTGAACATTTGCCAGAGACATTTCTATATTGGACGAGTCTCGACGGGGGTCAGGAAGAGTTCGACGAGTTTATTTTGCGGGTTGGTGCTCAAGTCACCGCTTGTGTTCAAAGCTTACATTCAATACCTGACATATTGGCGCATGTCATTTACTTTGCCATTGGACTCAATCTAGACAACAGCATTGACGCTCATAAAGTCAACGTCGGCTCTGTTTCTCAGAAGCTTCAGCTTATACCTGGTGCAGTTGAGCTTCGGCGAATATTGAACTCCTTTA
>NZ_JBFUCA010000658.1:0-1962 GCF_056405475.1 Polaromonas sp. P1_G4 | reverse complement strand
AGTAACACCTGGTCCAGGTGGTCGCGCTGGTAGAAATGGCGAAACAGCAACCACTCCAAAGCCAGCCCGAAGACGACCGACAGCACCGCGCCCAGCAGGATGGCCAGCGTGAGGCTTCCTGTCAGCGTGCTGAGCGACCAGGCCAKGTAGGCGCCSAKCATGTAGAAGCTGCCRTGMGCCAGRTTGAYSACACCCATGATSCCGAARATCAGCGTSAGSCCGSYGGCCAGCATGAACAGCAGCAGGCCGTACTGGACGCTGTTGAGCAACTGAATGAGGAAGTTGGCTAGATCCATGTGCGCTCTAAAAATTCGGAGACTGTGAATTGACGGCAATGCCAGCCAGCAGGGGCCGCGGAACCGGCTTCGCCGGGCCGCAGGCGCAGCGCCCCCTCGGGGRGCAGAGAGCTACACAAAGTGAGCGAACGTGGGGGCTCATGTATGTCGGCGAGTGAATAGGAGCAGGCTGCCCATCAGGGTAAAGAGGCCACCCGAAACGCGGTTAAACCAGCGCACGGCCCGGCTGGATCTCAGCAGCGGTGCGATGCGCGCCACGCCCAAGGCGCAGCCGGTCAGCACGGTGAACTCAAACGCCATGAAGGTGAGGGCGAGGATGGCGAACTGCGGCACAAAGGGCGCGGCCGGATTCAAAAATTGCGGGAAGAACGCGGCAAAGAACAGGACCGCTTTGGGGTTGCTGGCGCCGACCAGGAAGCCGCGCAGGAAAAACGAACGGCGCTGGGCTGGTGCTTCACCTGCGGCAGGATCAAAGACAGCCGCTTCACTGCGGAAGGTCTTGATCCCCAACCAGATCAGATATGCAGCGCCAATCACCTTGGCTACGGTAAAGGCGGTTTCAGACGCCGCCAGCAACGCGCCTAGTCCCATGGCCGACAGCAGCATCACACACAGCACCGCGCTGACGCTTCCAGCCACCGAAGTCATGGCCTTGCGCGGACCATGGTTGAGCGCATTCGTCATGCACATCAGCATGGTCGGGCCGGGTGTGAGGATCAGCAGGGCGACTGCTGCGACGTAGAGGAGGTAGGTAGTGAGCGTCATGGTGAGGATGCTACAAGACAGAAAGCACACCTCATACCAGTTTTACCTAAGAATGAGGCGGGGCGGCCCATGTGACTTCATACCAGCATGAGCCGCGGGACTGGCTTTGCCAGACCGCAGGCGGGCGGCCCCCTCGGGGGGCAGGGAGCTACACGAAGTGAGCGACCGTGGGGGCCACGTCTTCAGGCCATCTTGCAGCCGGCGCCCGAGTCGGCCAGCGCCTTGGCTGCCACACCAATCACCTTGTTTTCCTTGTTCTCGACCACGCGCAGGTACATGTCCTGCACAGGGTTGTGCGACGGGCTCATGGTCCACTTGCCGCGCGGGCTGTCGATGACGGCGCCTTCCAGGGCTTTGTAGAGGGCCGGCTTGCTGCTCAGGTCGCCCTTCACCGCGTTGGCGCCCTGAATCAGCAGCAGGCCGGTGTCGTAGCCCTGCACGGCGTAGACGTCGGGCTGCAGTCGGAAGGTCTTGGCGTAGCTCAGGCGGAACTGGCCATTGCGCTGCGTCGGTAGCGAGTCGCTGTAGTGCATGGTCGTGATGATGCCGTTGGCAGCGGGGCCGGCGGCCTCGAGCACGCCTTCTGTCAGGAAGCCGGAGCCGTACAGGGGAATTTTTTCCTTCAGGCCCGAGGCGGCGTAGTCCTTGATGAATTTGGCCGCGCCGCCGCCGGCGAAGAAGCAGGCCACGGCGTCAGGCTTGAGCGCGGCGATTTCGGTCAGCAAGGCCTGGAATTCGACCTGCGGGAAGGGCAGGCCGAGCTCCTTGACGATGGTGCCGCCCGCAGCGGTATAGCTTTCCTTGAAGCCTTCAAAGGCCTCGTCGCCTGCGGCATATTTCCAGGTGATCCACACAGCCTTTTTGTGGCCGCGGTCAACCATGGCCTTGCCCAGCGCGCGCG
>NZ_JBFUCA010000657.1:0-1976 GCF_056405475.1 Polaromonas sp. P1_G4 | reverse complement strand
ATTTCCTCGCCGTCAAGCGCTTTGACAGCGGGCCTGAGGGCCACATTCATTGCGAAGACTTTGCGCAGATCCTGCGCATCCAGCCGGAAGAAAAATACACGCATCCCGCTGCAACCTACGCCGCCATGGCCCGGACGTTGCGTGAAGGCATGAGCCTGGAGGCGCACCTGGGTGAGGGCGCTGCAGAAGAATTGATCCGCCGCGTGATGGTCAATGAAATGCTCGGCAACTATGACGCCCACGTCAAAAACTTCGGTGTGGTGTACCCGGGTGGCCGCACGCCCGAGCTGTCTCCGGCCTACGACGTGGTGGCGTACGCGGCCTACCTGGGCGGCAGGGGCCACGCGCTGCGCTTTGTGCCCGGTGGTGAAAAGCAGGCCAGGCTGACCGCCAAAACGCTGCGCAGTTTTTGCAACGCCACGGGCATGTTTGAAACGCGCGTGCGCGGTGTGCTCAATGAAGCAGTGGGAAAAGCGTGTGAGTCATGGCCGCAGATGATTGCCGCCAGTTCGCTGCTCGAGCGGCAAAAGCAGAACCTGCTCAAGCACTTTGACGCCTGCGAAGCGGTGGTCAGCTGGCGCGCCCGGCGCAGGGCGAAAGTGCTGCAGCCGGCTAGCTGAGAAACTGGCGTGGTTCCGGCTCTGGTCGGGACTCTTTCAACCAGGCTTGCAGGTCCTCCGACCCGCCGATTTTTTTCCCGCCTGCGAATACTTGTGGCGCCGTTCCCGCGCCTGCAACCGCTTGCAGCGTGCTGGTGGTGATGCCCTGGCCCAAGGTGATCTCCTCGTAGCTAAGACCTGCTTCGTCCAGCATGGCCCGGGCTTTCGCGCAAAACGGGCAGCCCGGCTTGCTGAAGAGGGTGATGGGCTCGGGCGCCACGGCTTGCGGTGCAAGGTACTTGAGCATGGTGTCGGCGTCCGAAACCTCGAAGGGGTCGCCTTCCTTCTCGGGCTCGATGAACATCTTCTTGATCACGCCATCGCGCACCAGCATGGAATAGCGCCAGGAGCGCTTGCCGAAGCCGAGATCGCTTTTGTCGACCAGCATGCCCATGCCTTTGGAGAAGTCGCCATTGCCGTCCGGAATCAAGGTGATATTGCCGGCCTCCTGCGCCTTGCCCCATTCGTTCATCACAAAGGCGTCATTGACCGAGAAGCAGACCACGTCGTCAATGCCATGGGCCTTGAAGGTATTGGCCAGCGCATTAAAGCGCGGCAAATGGGTGGAAGAGCAGGTGGGCGTGTAGGCGCCGGGCAGCGAAAAAACCACGACGTTTTTCCCGGCAAACAGTTCAGTGCTTTTCACGTCAACCCACTGGTCGTTCTGGCGTGTCTTGAAGGTCACGTCAGGGACGCGCTGTCCTTCGTTATTGGCGAGCATGGGAAATCCTTTGGTGGAAATAATTCGGTGCTGTGCCGCGATGGCGGTCGCAGGGAAAAAGGCAACGCGGGCACTGCCTTGGAGTTCATTGTGGGGACGACCGCACACCGCGGGCTGTCGGACAGCGACGACATCCGTGTAGGGCATCGTCCGCAAAGGCAGGCGACCGGCAGGCCTGCTGGCCTGATGTTTGCATGACAATACCCGTTTCATGAACCCCCGGAGCCCCGCATGAACTTTGCGCCCGACCTTGCAACGGTCACCCACGGTATTCAACTGGCAGTGGCGCCGGTGTTTTTGCTCACCGCTGTTTCGGGAATGATCGCCGCCGTCGCCGGGCGGCTGGCGCGCATCATCGACCGCGCGCGTTTCCTGGAGAACCGGCTGGAGACCGGCGGCGTGGAAGAGGCCCGCGCGCACCGCATGTATGCCGAACTGCGCGAGTTGCGCCAGCGTGGCTGGTTGGTCAACATCTGCATCGCCTTTCTGACCTTTTGCGCCATGCTGATCGGCACTACCATCATCCTGCTGTTTTTGGGTGAGACGAGTGAGTTGCCGACCCTGCGCATTGCCACTGTCTGTTTTCTGTCGGGCGT
>NZ_JBFUCA010000656.1:0-1980 GCF_056405475.1 Polaromonas sp. P1_G4 | reverse complement strand
GTTCAGCGCAGCTCGCAGCAGTTCGACCCGATCCTGCTGCGCCCTGTCGATGAGCTCGAACTTACCGTTCGTTCGGCAAACTGCCTCAAAGCGGAAAACATTTACTACATCGGCGATCTGATCCAGCGCACTGAGAATGAGCTACTGAAGACGCCGAACTTGGGCCGTAAATCGCTCAACGAAATCAAGGAAGTGCTTGCATCGCGCGGCCTGACTCTTGGTATGCGCCTGGAAAGCTGGCCACCCGCCGGCCTCGACAAGCGTTAATTTGAACCACAAGATCCCGCCCGAAAGGGGATCTCGCACGGGCAGTACCTGATACGGCTGTCTGGATTTTAAAAAAGGAAACATCATGCGCCACGGACACGGATTACGTAAACTCAACCGCACCAGCGAGCACCGTCTCGCCATGCTGCGCAACATGATGAACTCGCTGCTGCAGCACGAAGTCATCAAGACCACCCTGCCCAAGGCCAAAGAATTGCGCCGCGTGGTCGAACCCATGATCACCCTCGGCAAAGAACCTACTCTGGCCAACAAGCGCCTGGCATTTGACCGCCTGCGCGACCGCGATATGGTCGTCAAGCTGTTCGCAGAGATCGGTCCACGCTACAAGGCACGTCCCGGCGGCTACACCCGCATTTTGAAGATGGGCTTCCGCGTTGGTGACAACGCGCCCATGGCACTGGTTGAACTGGTGGACCGTCCTGAAGTGTCGGAAGACACTACAGCTGACACGGCCAAGGCAGAGTAAGCTACAATACACACATACCGCGCGGTGGAGCAGCCTGGTAGCTCGTTGGGCTCATAACCCAAAGGTCGTAAGTTCAAATCTTGCCCGCGCAACCAACACGTTAGCCTCTCAAGGCCAACAGCAAAACGCCTGCATCAAGCAGGCGTTTTGCTTTCCGGCCTTCATTCGGCGTTCAGCGGTTCTACTGCCAGTAGCATCACTGGCAGTCATTGCTTGCGGCTGGCCTGCATGGCGGTTGCTCAGTCCGGCATAACTGCTGTCACTTCAATTTCGACCTGGGCGCGGTCTTCAACCAGCGCCGCAACCTCGACACATGTCATGGCCGGAAAATTCTTTCCCATGACTTCGCGGTAGACGCCACCCAATTCCTTGAGCCTGGCCACGTACTCGACACGATCCACCACATACCAGGTCATGCGGACCATATGTTCGGGTCCGGCGCCACCGGCCTTCAGCACGGCCGCAATGTTCAGCAGCGCCTGGCGCGTCTGCGCGATGAAATCGTCGCTCTCGAACTGTTGCTGCGCATTCCAGCCAATCTGGCCGCCCACAAACAGCAGGGCGCCGCGAGCAAGGATGCCGTTGGCATAACCTTTCGGCTCGGCCCAGTCGGGCGGTTGTAGTTTCTTGATCATGAGCTTCCTGAGGGTGTTTTCAAATAAGGTAACAGGGCGCTGCGCATTCGTTCGGGAAGCGGCAGGGGTTTGCCATTGGGGAGCTCCGAATAGACCACCACGCCATGCGCTTTCAGCTTGATGGTCACCCCGGCGCTGCCAACTGGGCTGCCATGGATTTCGTAGTGCATACCCATGCTCGCGTTGCCAAGGCGGGTCAGTTCCAAAGTAATTGTCAGTGGGTCGCCATGGCGGCACATACCCAGGAACTCAACCTTCAAATCCACAATCGGCACACCCGTGCCTCCGGCAATCAAGACATGTTCGGGAAAACCGATGTGGGCCAGGAAGTCCTCTTGCACCTCATGCAGCAGATAGAGAAACTGCGGGTAAAAAACGATGCCGGCCGGATCGCAATGGTGAAACCTGACGAGCTTTTGCGCGGTGAATTTCATGATTCGCGCAGCTTGAAGCGTTGCAGCTTGCCGGTTTCAGTGCGTGGGAGCTTGGTCACGAATTCGATCTGACGGGGATATTTGAAAGGCGCAAGCGCCGCCTTGACGTGGTCTTGCAGGGCTTTTGTCATGACGTCATCAGCTGCCTGATCAGGCT
>NZ_JBFUCA010000655.1:0-1988 GCF_056405475.1 Polaromonas sp. P1_G4 | reverse complement strand
TAGTGAGCGACCGTGGGGGCCATATCCTGCGTGGGGGCTAATATTTCAATGCGGTACTTTTTCCCCAGAACACGCGATAAGCGAACACGGTGTAGCCGATGATCATCGGCAGCACCACGGCTGCACCCGCCAGGATCACGCCCATGGCCTCGGGCGCGCTGGCCGACTGCCAGATCGTCAGCTTGTCGATCACCAGCCACGGGAAGAGGCTGTAAGCCAGGCCGTAGAAGGCCAGCAAAAACACGCCCACCGTCGCACCAAAAGGTACCCATGCGCCGTATTCATTGCCTTGTGCCAGGCGCACCGGCAGGCGCTGCAGGCTGCGGAAAATCACGCCAAACAGCACCGCCGTGGCCGCCGGGATTGGCAGCAGCAGCACGATGTTCGGAAACGAAAACCATTTGTCGAAAATGCTCTGGCTCACCAGCGGTGTGGCCACCGAGATGGCACCGATGCCGATCACAGTGAACAGGAGGCTGCGCCTGGCCCAGCGCACGGCTTGCAGTTGCAATTCGCCTTCGGATTTGATGATGAGCCAGCCGGCGCCGAGCAGGCAATACGCCGCGACCAGCGCCGCGCCGATGACCGCGTTGAAGACGATGGTCCACCAGGTCGCCGCAAAACCGGTGATCAGCGAACCCAGCATGTAGCCCTGCGACCAGCTTGCGAGCAGCGAACCGGTGTAGAACATGCGGTTCCACAAGGGCTTGTGGCTGGCGCGCGCCTTCACGCGGAAGTCAAAGGCCACGCCGCGCAGCGTGAGGCCGATGAGCATGAAGGCCACGGGCAAATACAGCGCGCCCAGGATGACGCCGTGCGCCAGCGGAAACACCGTGAGCAAAATACCGACGCCCAGCACCAGCCAGGTTTCGTTGGCGTCCCAGAAGGGGCCGATGCTGGCGATCATGGTGTCCTTGTCGTCATCGCCGGCGGTGCGCATCAACACGCCCACGCCCAGRTCGTAGCCGTCAAGAATCACATAGGCCAGCATCGCCAGGCCCATCACCACCAGGAAAACAATGGGCATCCAGCCGGCGGCTTGCGTCAGGTCAGGGGCAAGGTCAAGCATGGGAGGCTCCTTCTTTTTCGGGGTAGTTCACGACGTTGAGTTCCTTCTCGGTCGCACCGGCGGTGTTGTCGTCCCCGAACGGCTTGTCGGCGTGTTTCCTGTGCCGCGCGAGGTAGAAGACCACCGACACATAAGACACCAGCAGCACCGCATACAGCGCGAGGTAGAGCGTCAGCGTCAACGCGATGCGCGGTGCCGGCACTCTTGAGGCGGCATCGGCTGCCGTCAGCACGCCCGTCACCAGCCAGGGTTGCCGGCCGATCTCGGTCACGTACCAGCCGGCGATCAGCGCGATCCAGCCTGCGAATGTCATGGCGACCAGAACTCGTGCATGCCATACGGTGAGCGTACGGTCAGGGTCTTTTTTCCAGGGTGCCAATTGCCACACGMTGGCCCAACTGACCAGAAGCATCAGGACGCCCACCCCCACCATGATGCGAAAGGCCCAGAACACCGGCGCCACCGGCGGATGTTTTCCCTCGAACTCGTTCAAGCCCTTGACCTCGCCGTCCAGGCTGTGCGTGAGGTAGAGCGACGCCAGCTTGGGAATGCCGATTTCATAGCGGTTGGATTTGGTGGCTTGGTCGGGCAGTGCAAACAGTACCGCGGGCACGCCTTTTTGGGTTTCCCAGATGCCTTCCATGGCGGCCAGCTTGGCCGGCTGGTGCTCCATCGTGTTCAGGCCGTGCTGGTCACCCGCAACGATCTGCAGCGGAATCAGCATGGCAGCCATGTAGATGCCCGTCTTCAGGCCGGCCATGACTTCGGCCCCGCGGTCATCACGCAGCCAGCGGTAGGCCGAAACGCCCGCCACCAGAAATGCCACGGTCAGCCCCGACGCCAGCAGCATGTGCACCAGCCGATACGGAAATGAAGGATTGAAGATCACCGCCAGCCAGCTCGTCACATGCGCCTGGCC
>NZ_JBFUCA010000654.1:0-1990 GCF_056405475.1 Polaromonas sp. P1_G4 | reverse complement strand
CACCAGGGGAATGGAAGCGGCTTCTTCCATCGTGAGCCCCGCAGGCTTGAGCGCCAGGGATGCCTCCTTGACCGGGACGAATTCAGCGAAGGTACCGATCCGGAAATCATCCGGCCGGGCGTAGACCTCATCGCCCGGCTTGAACTGCCGCACGCCTGGGCCGACCTTGACGACCACCCCAGCGACGTCGTGGCCCAGAATGAGAGGCAGGCGATAGGGCAGTATGAGTTTGAACTCGCCGTCGCGGATTTTGAAGTCCAGCTGGTTCACACCAGCGGCATGCACCTGGACCATGACCTCGTCATCGCGCAGCTCCGGGCTCGGCATGTCCGTCAACCGCAAACTGCTTTTTTTTCCATAACGTTCAACGATGAATGCTTTCATGATGTTTTCACTGTTGGCATCACGTYGAGCCGCAGATCTTTTCGAATCCCGGCATCCACCAGACCAGCAGGCGCAAATGTCCGGAGGAATCGCAGGCGACTCGCGAGTCCGCCTGCGGTGTATCGGAGTTTGGGGCGAGCGGCACTGGCAGCTTTCAGCACGACGTCCGCCACGACGCCCGGCTGTTCCGCAGTCGCCATCACTTCCTTCACGCGCTGGCTCACGGCGGCGCGAACCTCGCGGTACTCCTCGAGCTTGGTGTCGGGTTCCAGGAAGTTCGCGTCGAACGGCGTCTTCGTGTATGCGGGCTCGATGACCGAGACCCGGATGCCCCTCGTGCGTAGCTCATGGTCGAGCGACTCGGAGTAGCCTTCGATCGCATGCTTCGTCGCCGCATACAGTGCCCCGTACGGCATTGGCAGGAAACCAAGCACCGAGCCGATATTGATGATGCGTCCCGCGCCCTGTCGGCGCATGTGCGGCACGACGGCGCGCGTCATCCGGACGATCCCGAAGAAGTTGGTGTCAAAGATCGCCTGGGCCTGCGCGATCGAACTTTCCTCCGCACCGGCCGGGGCGACCCCGAAGCCCGCGTTGTTGACCAGCAGGTCGATGCGGCCTTCAAGCTGAATCAGCTGTTGCACCGCGGCTTCAACCGACGCGTCCTGGGTCACATCCAGTGGCAGTATCTCGAAGGGCTGACCACCTGCCCGGCCGCCGCGCCGGCTGGTGCCGTAGACCTTGTAGCCGGCCTGCGAAAGCCGCAGCGCAACCGCTTCGCCTATGCCTGAGGAGGCGCCTGTCACCAGGACAACTTTGTAGTGGGGGTTCATGGTGTTGTTCTTTCAGCGTGAAGTGAATTTGGAATGATGATCGTCATACATAATTGCGAGGAAAAAAGCAGGCATGGCTCAAAAAGAGAATTCAGTGGGAGACCGGTACCAGCTGCTTCAGCGCGGCTTCGCAAAAGCTGTCCGCCAGCGCGGGCTCGTCGACCACGCGCGCCAGCAGCAAGGTGCCGACCATGGTGGCGACCGTCGCCAGCGCGCGCTCGTGGGCGCCGGGCTGGCCCCAATCGGGTGACTGGCGGGCGACGAAATCCACCATTTCCTTGATGTGGCGGGTGGTCGCGCGGCGCACTTCAGGCGCCTGGCGCGGTGTCTCCGAACCCAGCGCGGCCAAGGGACAGCCCATCTCGATCTGCTCCCGGTGCTCCGGCGAGAGGTAGGCGCGCAGCATGGCCGCCATGGCCTGTTCAGGCGGCGAGCCGGCCGCAACACCCGCCACCACGGCAGCCGATTCGGCACAGGCCCGCGTTGCGGCTTCGGCCAGCATGGCCTCGCGCGACGCGAAGTGGGCGTAAAACGCACCATGGGTCAGGCCGGCCTCTTTCATGATGTCGGCCACGCCGGTGCCGCTATAGCCGCTGCGGCGTATTGCCCGCGCGGCCACGGAGACGATGCGTTCGTGGGAGGCCTCCTTGGCAGCCGTTCTGGCGTTGATTTTGGTGTTTCGCATGATGAGTATCATACATTATTTGGCAACTATGCGTGCCCAGGCAATTTTGATCGCTGACTTGTTGCGTGTCCCTCACGCAACGCCAGGA
>NZ_JBFUCA010000653.1:0-1991 GCF_056405475.1 Polaromonas sp. P1_G4 | reverse complement strand
TGCAATGCGTCACCGTCCGCCATGGTTGGTAGTGGCCAACCACCAAGCTGCCTGAATACGTGGTGTATTCGGGCACGAGAGTCGCCAGAGCCCATCAACGCGGAGAACTCATGGCCTATTCCTACACCGAACGTAAACGCATCCGCAAAAGCTTCGGCAACCGCGAAAGCGTGTTGACTGTTCCCTATTTGCTGCAAATGCAGAAAGACGCGTACACAGCGTTCCTGCAAGCCGACCGTGCACCTCAAAAGCGCACCGTTGAAGGCCTGCAGGCAGCGTTTGAAAACGCTTTCCCCATCGTCTCGCACAATGGTTTTGTCGAGATGAAATTCATCGAGTACAACCTGGCCAAGCCGGCGTTTGACGTGCGTGAATGCCAGACCCGTGGACTCACTTTCGCCTCGGCCGTGCGCGCCAAGGTGCAGCTGATCATTTATGACCGCGAATCCTCCACATCGCAGTCCAAGGTGGTCAAGGAAGTCAAAGAGCAAGAGGTTTATATGGGCGAAGTGCCGCTCATGACCGACAAGGGCTCTTTTGTGATCAACGGGACCGAGCGCGTGATCGTGTCCCAGTTGCACCGTTCACCTGGCGTGTTTTTTGAACACGACAAGGGCAAGACCCACAGCTCGGGCAAACTCCTGTTTTCGGCCCGTATCATTCCCTACCGCGGTTCGTGGCTCGACTTCGAGTTCGACCCCAAAGACATCCTGTACTTCCGGGTTGACCGTCGTCGCAAGATGCCCGTCACGATTCTGCTCAAGGCCATTGGTCTGAATCCGGAATCCATCCTGGCCAATTTCTTTGTGTTCGACAATTTCCGCCTAATGGATAGCGGTGC
The DNA here is from genome assembly GCF_056405475.1 of Polaromonas sp. P1_G4. NCBI lineage: Bacteria > Pseudomonadati > Pseudomonadota > Betaproteobacteria > Burkholderiales > Comamonadaceae > Polaromonas > Polaromonas sp. P1_G4. Next base: position 1,150 of record NZ_JBFUCA010000653.1, on the reverse strand, counting down.
ACAGATGGAGTTCGTGGCCGAGCGCATGCGCGGTGAAGTGGCCCGTTTCGACATCACCGACAAAAACGGCAAAGTCGTGGTCGCAAAAGACAAGCGCATCACCGTTCGCCATACCCGCGAGCTGGAGCAAAGTGGCACCACGACGATCAGCGTTCCCGAAGATTTCCTGATCGGCCGTGTGGTCGCCAAGAACATCGTTGATGCTGAGACCGGTGAAATCATCGCCAAGGCCAATGATGAACTGAGCGAAGTGCTGCTGAAAAAGCTGCGCGTTGCCGGCGTGCAGGATCTGCAGGTTTTGTATACCAATGAACTCGACCAGGGTTCGTACATTTCCCAGACCCTGCGCTCCGACGAAACCGCGGACGAATTTGCTGCGCGCGTCGCCATCTACCGCATGATGCGTCCCGGCGAGCCGCCCACCGAAGATGCCGTGCAGGCCCTGTTCCAGCGCTTGTTCTACAACCCGGATACCTACGATCTGTCCAAGGTCGGCCGCATGAAGTTCAACGCCCGCGTCGGCCGCGATTCTTCCACCGGCCCCATGGTCATGACCAACGAGGACATCCTTGCTGTCGTCAAAATCCTGGTGGATCTGCGCAACGGCAACGGCGAAGTCGATGACATTGACCACCTCGGCAACCGCCGCGTGCGTTGTGTCGGCGAACTCGCTGAAAACCAGTACCGTACTGGTCTGGCACGTATCGAAAAGGCCGTGAAAGAGCGCCTCGGCCAGGCCGAGCAAGAGCCGCTGATGCCGCACGACCTCATCAACAGCAAGCCGATTTCGGCTGCGCTGAAAGAGTTCTTCGGTGCATCGCAACTCTCGCAGTTCATGGACCAGACCAACCCGCTGGCCGAAATCACCCACAAGCGCCGTGTTTCGGCCCTTGGCCCGGGCGGTTTGACCCGCGAACGCGCCGGCTTTGAAGTGCGTGACGTGCACGTCACCCATTACGGACGCGTCTGCCCGATTGAAACGCCTGAAGGTCCGAACATCGGCCTGATCAACTCGCTGGCCCTGTATGCCCGCCTCAACGAATACGGTTTCATTGAAACGCCGTATCGCCGTGTGGTGGACGCCAAGATCACCGACCAGATCGACTACCTGTCGGCCATCGAAGAAGGCAAATACGTCATCGCCCAGGCC
>NZ_JBFUCA010000652.1:0-1995 GCF_056405475.1 Polaromonas sp. P1_G4 | reverse complement strand
ATTGAAACGAGAGAACTGAATGTCTGCTGTTATTTGTGGCTCCCTGGCGTTTGACACCATCATGACCTTTGAGGGGCGCTTTTCGGAGCAGATACTACCCGACCAGTTGCATATCCTGAATGTGTCGTTTCTGGTGCCGGCGCTGCGCCGCGAGTTCGGTGGCTGCGCCGGCAACATCGCCTACAGCCTGCAGCAGCTTGGCGGCAAGCCGCTGCCCATGGCCACGGTCGGCAGTGACGGCGCCGAGTACGTGGAGCGCATGAAGACGCTGGGCATCAGCACGGAATTTGTGCGGCAGGTGGGCGACACCTATACCGCCCAGGCGATGATCATGACCGACCGGGACAACAACCAGATCACGGCTTTTCATCCGGGTGCCATGATGCAGGCCCATATCACCCGCATTGACGCACGCGATGACATCAAGCTGGGCATTATTTCGCCTGACGGGCGCGATGCCATGCTGCAGCATGCCGAGCAGTTCAAGCTGGCCGGTATCCCCTTCGTTTTTGATCCAGGCCAGGGCCTTCCCATGTTTGACGGCAAGGAGCTTTCCCACTTTGTGGAACTCTCCACCTGGGTGACCGTCAACGATTACGAGGCCAAAATGCTGTGCGACCGCACGGGCCTGTCATGCGCCGAATTGTCCCGCCGGGTGCAGGGCCTGGTGGTGACGCTGGGCGCGGAAGGTTGCGAGGTCTGGATTGGCGGCGAGAAAACCCTGGTGCCACCGGTAAAGGCCGGATCAGTGGTCGACCCGACAGGGTGCGGCGACGCTTTTCGCGGGGCTTTGCTGTTTGGCCTCGAAAAAGGCTGGACGCTGGACCGCTGCGCCGCCTTGGGGAACCGGGTGGGTGCGCTCAAGATCGCCACGCGCGGTGGCCAGAACTACACGTTGAATTCCGAACAAATCAGTGCTTGAGCAAGACAGAATGGGCGCCGCCAGCTATTAAATTAATAGCATGCGATCGTTCCCTTGTCGTAGGCGGCGCGGCTATGGCTCGCGGTGGTCCAATGCTTTTAGCCATTCATTCCATGCAGCCTGGCTTGCCGCTTCAGCGCTGACGCGCAACTGCTTGCGCCTTGAGGCTTCTCCGCGGGCCAGCGTGACCGCCTGCTGCGGAACGCCAAGGCAACCGGCCAGCCATTTCACCAGCGCCTGATTGGCTTTGCCGTCCACGGGCGGTGCCTGCAATCGCAGGCGCAGCGCCTGCTGCCCGGCCTCTCCATGCAGGCCCATCATCTCGGTTTTGGCGGCGTTGGGCACCACATGGATGCCGATCAGAACGTCCCCATTCTTTTCCCGTCGCAGAAAAGGAAGTTCGGGCAGCGCGGGGAACGGTTTCATGGCTGGAGTGGTCCGGCGGCGGTAAACAGGGGTGTCAATTGTGGATGGCCTCAGGAACGGTCCAGCCATGAAAAAAGCCCGACATCTTTCGATATCGGGCTCTAAGCAGAATTACCTTACTGCTTACGGCTTGCTGGCTGTCGGAAACGGCCAGGCAGCTTGCGGGTTCAGAGTAGTCTGAGCCGCAGGGGCAGCCGCTGCAGCGGGTGCTTTCGCAGCTTTGGCAGCAGGTTTTTTCGCGGCTTTCTTCGCAGCGGGCTTTTTCGCTGCTTTCTTGGCGGCAGGCTTTTTCGCAGCGGCTTTCTTCGCCGCTGGTTTCTTCGCTACCTTTTTCGCGGCCTTCTTGGCTGCTGGCTTTTTCGCTGCAGCTTTCTTGGCTGCTGGCTTCTTGGCCGCTACCTTCTTGGCTGCTGGCTTTTTCGCTGGMGMTTTTTTCGCAGCTGGCTTTTTGGCCGCTACTTTTTTCGCTGGAGCTTTTTTAGCCGGAGCTTTTTTCGCTGCTGCTTTTTTCGCAGGAGCCTTCTTAGCCGCTACTTTTTTCGCAGGGGCTTTCTTTGGAGCAGCTTTTTTAGCCGCAGTTTTTTTCGCAGTTGCCATAGTTTTCTCCTTGATCACGTTGCAAAGAGCACTTCACGGTTGGAGTACGT
>NZ_JBFUCA010000651.1:0-2001 GCF_056405475.1 Polaromonas sp. P1_G4 | reverse complement strand
CAGTTATCGCGCCAATGCAGGGGTGCTTTGTAAAAAAGCGCTTAGCCCTTTTTGACTTCCTTGACTTCAGCGTCCACGACATTGTCGTCGACCGGTTTGGCTTCAGCCTGGGCGGCGCCCGCTGCGCCTGCGTCACCACCGGCTGCCGCCTGCGATGCCTGCATGTCGGCGTACATTTTTTCGCCGAGCTTCTGGCTGGCTTCCATCAGGGCCGTGTTCTTGGCGTCGATGGCGGCCTTGTCGTCGCCAGTGAGCGCTTCTTCCATGTCCTTGATGGCGGCTTCAATCTTTTCCTTCTCGCCGGCTTCGAGCTTGTCGCCGTATTCACCCAGCGATTTCTTCACGCTGTGCACCATGGCTTCGGCGTTGTTCTTGGCGGTGACGAACTCGACTTTTTTCTTGTCTTCTTCGGCGTTCAGCTCGGCGTCTTTCACCATCTGCTGGATTTCAGCTTCAGACAAACCGGAGTTGGCCTTGATGGTGATCTTGTTTTCCTTGCCGGTGCCCTTGTCTTTGGCGCCGACGTGCAGGATGCCGTTGGCGTCGATGTCGAAGGWCACYTCGATCTGCGGCGKGCCGCGCGSYGCCGGCGGRATGCCCTCGAGGTTGAACTCGCCCAGGCYCTTGTTGCCCGARGCGATYTCGCGYTCGCCCTGGWACACCTTGATCGTCACSGCCGGCTGGTTGTCKTCAGCGGTCGAGAAGGTCTGTGCAAACTTGGTCGGGATGGTCGTGTTCTTCTTGATCATCTTGGTCATCACGCCGCCCATGGTTTCGATACCGAGGGACAGCGGGGTCACGTCGAGCAGCAGCACGTCGGTGCGGTCGCCGGAGAGGACCTGGCCCTGAATCGCTGCGCCTACGGCAACGGCTTCGTCGGGGTTCACGTCCTTGCGGGGTTCCTTGCCGAAGAGCTCCTTGACCTTTTCCTGCACCTTGGGCATGCGGGTCTGGCCGCCGACCAGAATCACGTCATGGATGTCAGCCGCGCTGACGCCGGCATCCTTCATGGCGATGCGGCAAGGTGCAATCGTGCGCTCGATGAGTTCGTCGACCAGGCTTTCGAGCTTGGCGCGGGTCAGCTTGACCAGCAAGTGCTTGGGGCCGGTGGCGGGGTCGTGCGCAATGTAGGGAATGTTGACTTCGGTGGCCGGGCTGTTGGACAGTTCGATCTTGGCCTTTTCAGCCGAGTCTTTCAGACGCTGCAGGGCCACCACGTCTTTCGACAGGTCGATGCCGCTGTCTTTCTTGAACTCGGCCACGATGTAGTCGATGACGCGCTGGTCGAAGTCTTCGCCGCCCAGGAAGGTGTCGCCGTTGGTGGAGAGTACTTCAAACTGCTTCTCACCGTCGACATCGGCGATCTCGATGATGGAGATGTCGAAAGTGCCGCCGCCCAGGTCATACACAGCGATCTTGCGGTCGCCCTTTTCCTGCTTGTCCAGGCCGAAGGCGAGAGCCGCTGCGGTGGGTTCGTTGATGATGCGTTTCACGTCGAGGCCGGCGATGCGGCCGGCGTCTTTGGTGGCCTGGCGCTGTGCGTCATTGAAATAGGCAGGCACGGTGATCACGGCTTCGGTGACCGGCTCGCCGAGGTAGTCTTCGGCGGTTTTCTTCATTTTGCGCAGGATGTCGGCAGACACTTGCTGGGCCGACAGCTTCTTGCCGCGCACTTCCACCCAGGCGTCGCCGTTGTCGGCAGCCACGATGGAATAAGGCATCAGTGCGATGTCTTTCTGGACTTCTTTTTCGGTGAACTTGCGGCCGATCAAACGCTTGACAGCGTACAGGGTGTTCTTGGGGTTGGTCACGGCCTGGCGCTTGGCCGATGCACCGACCAGCACTTCGCCGTCTTCCTGGTAGGCGACGATGGAAGGGGTGGTSCGCACGCCTTCCGAGTTCTCGATCACGCGGGGGGTGTTGCCCTCCATGACGGACACGCAGCTGTTGGTAGTGCCGAGGTCAATGCCGATGATTCTTCCCATGATGATTTACTCCTGC
>NZ_JBFUCA010000650.1:0-2009 GCF_056405475.1 Polaromonas sp. P1_G4 | reverse complement strand
AGCTTCTTCTGGATCTCACCCTGCACGTTCTCGCTTTCGGCGCTGCCCATGCCGCTGCCGAGTGCACCCTTGTTGACGGCCTGGCTGATGCTCTTGCAGGCGCGGGCGACCACTTCCAGCAGCAGGCGAAGCTGCGAGGGAATGTGACCGTCGATGCGCTGCTGCTCGATCAGGTAGCGGGTCAGGGAGATTTTTTGGGACATAGGGGGCTCCGTTCGATTGAGGGATAGTTCGTTTGGGCAGCGTATGGCTGGGCGGGGCGCTTAGCCGGGCTCGCCTTGCTGTTCGCGTTCTTCAAATTCGGCGAGCGTGGCCAGGGCGTCGTCCAGCAGGTCCTCGTCGTCCTTCGCGCGGGCAATGTCCACACGTTGCTGGAAGAGGGCACGCGCTTCGGTGGGCTGGTCCGTTTCGTGCGCGAGCACGCCGAGCTGGAACAAGGTGTCCAGCAAGATATCGGTGTCCTGCAAGGCCTGGCCCAGCGCCAGGCGCTGTTGCAGCCAGGCCTGCGCTTGGGCATGTTCGCCCAACTCGTAGGCATTTTGCGCCAGGTTGTTGATGAGGCCAGAGAGGCGCTTGTCCGTTCCGGAGCCGAAGGCGCTTTGTGCATCGGCCAGCAGTTGCTGGTTGTGCGCCAGTGCCTCGGCGAAGCGGCCGGCCTCGTGCAGGGCGTAGCCTGTCTCTTCGCGAATACCCAGCTTCTGGTCGGTGTTCAGGATGGCGCCTTCGTGCGCGGCCCAGTGGACCGACTGCTGAAGGTGCTCGACGGCGGTGTTGTACTCCTCGGCTTCCAGGGCCGACTCGCCGATGGCGTAATGCTGTTCGTAGCGCTCGGTGGGCGTGAGGCTGCCTTTGGCAGCGCGGATGGCCAGGGCGCGCAGGCCCAGGGGCAGGCCCTCGGCATCCAGCTGGCGTTTGCGGAACACCACGAACTGCAACCACAGCAAGTCAGCCAGCTCGGCGGAGTCGGCGCCCAGGGCCTCGGCCAGGGGCTCCAGTGCGGCCAGGTCGGCTGACATGCGTGAACCGCTGAACATGCCGCTGGCGTCGTACACCGTGTCGCGCAGCGGGTTGAACTTCTTCGCAAACCGCTGTGCGGGGGTGTTGAATGTGAAGAATGCCATGGCGGGTGCCGTCCGCGTTCAGTCAGCCAGTGCGCGAGAGACGACTTCGTGTGTGTCTTTGCTCAAATCAGTCTTGGCCGCTACGCGTGCAATCGCCTCACGCGCCGCGCTGCGGTAGGGCTCGGCCAGCTTGCTCCAGCGGTCCAGCGCGCGCGCCAGGCGGGCTGCCACCTGCGGGTTGATGGCGTCGAGCTCCATCACGCGGTCGCTCCAGAACACATAACCCGCGGCGTCCGCGCGGTGGAAGGCGGCCGGGTTGCCCTGGCAGTAGGTGCTGACCACGCTGCGCGCGCGATTGGGGTTGCGCAGGCTGAAGTCGGAATGCTTCATGAGTTGTTTGACCGCCGGCAGGATGTTGCCGCCGCGATCCGGCGCGCCGGCCTGCAGGCCAAACCATTTGTCGATGACCAGGGCTTCGTCCTTGAACATGGCGTGGAATAGCGGCAACGCCTCGGCCGCCAGTGCGTGGCCGCTGGAGACCAGGGCCGCCAGCGCGTTGAAGCGGTCGGTCATGTTGCCGGCGTCCTTGAAGCGCTGCAGGGTCTTGCCCGGCCAGAGGGTATCGCCAGAAGCCTGCGCTGCCAGGCACAGGTGCGTGAGCGCCATACCCGCGAGCGCGCGGCGGCCCGAGGAGGCCGGGTCTGGCGTGTAGGCGCCGGTGTCGTGGTTGGCCTCGTACACGGCTTGCCAGTCGGCTGCCAGTGCCGTGGCCAGCTGCAGGCGCATGGCTTCGCGCACTGCATGAATGCGCTGCGGGTCCACCACGTCAAGCTGCTCGGCCAGGTAGGTCTCAGACGGCAGCGTCAGCACCAGTTCCTTGAAGGCCGAGTCCAGCGCGGGGTGGCGCAGCACCTGGCGCATCGCATCAAGATAAGCATCATCGAGCAC
>NZ_JBFUCA010000649.1:0-2011 GCF_056405475.1 Polaromonas sp. P1_G4 | reverse complement strand
AACATGGCTCGTATCGCTGGTATCAATATTCCGCCGCAGCAACATGCCGAAATCGGCTTGACTGCTATCTTTGGCATCGGTCGCACGCGCGCTCGCAAAATTTGCGAAGCATGTGACATCGCTTACGCCAAAAAGGTCAAAGATCTGACCGATGGCGACCTGGAAAAAATCCGTGAGCAGATCGCCCTGTTCACCATCGAGGGTGACCTGCGTCGTGAAACCACGATGAACATCAAGCGCCTGATGGACATCGGTTGCTACCGTGGTTTCCGCCACCGTCGCGGCCTGCCCATGCGTGGCCAGCGCACCCGGACCAATGCCCGTACCCGCAAGGGCCCGCGCAAGGCCGCTGCAGCTTTGAAGAAATAATTGAGAGGTCGTCATGGCAAAATCACCAAGCAATAACGCCGCACAACGCGTTCGCAAGAAAGTTCGCAAGAACGTGGCCGATGGTATCGCCCACGTCCACGCTTCTTTCAATAACACGATCATCACTATCACGGATCGCCAGGGCAATGCCTTGTCCTGGGCGTCTTCCGGTGGTCAGGGTTTCAAAGGTTCGCGCAAATCCACCCCTTTCGCAGCGCAGGTCGCTTCCGAAGTGGCAGGTCGTGCCGCCATTGAGCAAGGCATCAAGAATCTTGACGTCGAAATCAAGGGTCCTGGTCCAGGTCGTGAATCATCTGTTCGCGCTTTGGGCGCACTCGGCATCCGGATCAATTCGATTGCCGACGTGACCCCGGTTCCGCACAACGGCTGCCGCCCGCAAAAGCGCCGCCGCATTTAATTCCCCGTGCCCAGGCATCCGGCGGGTTGTTTCAGCCCGTCAGATACCAGGCATTTTTACCAAGCCCACCGCCGCAGGTTACGACCTCCGGCTCCTGCAATTCATTGCAGCAGATGACAAAAGGACATTCAAGTGGCACGTTACCTAGGCCCCAAGGCCAAACTATCCCRCCGTGAAGGCACCGACCTGTTCCTGAAGAGCGCACGCCGCGCCATCAGCGACAAGGCCAAATTCGACTCCAAGCCGGGTCAACACGGTCGTACCTCCGGTACCCGTACTTCCGACTTCGGCTTGCAGTTGCGCGAAAAGCAAAAAGTCAAGCGCATGTATGGCGTGCTCGAAAAGCAGTTCCGCCGGTATTTTGAAGAAGCGGATCGTCGCAAGGGCAATACCGGCGCCAATCTGCTGTTCATCCTTGAGTCGCGTCTGGACAACGTTGTGTATCGCATGGGCTTCGGTTCGACCCGTGCTGAAGCGCGCCAGCTGGTTTCGCATAAGGCCATCACGGTCAATGGCGGATCTGTCAACATTCCTTCGTACATGGTCAAGGCCGGCGACATCATTGCCGTACGCGACAAGTCGAAGAAGCAGACCCGCATCACGGAAGCCCTTGAGCTTGCAAAACAGGTCGGCCTGCCCGCCTGGGTCGATGTGAACGCCGACAAGGGAGAAGGCACCTTCAAGAAGGTACCCGATCGCGACGAGTTTGCCGCCGACGTCAACGAATCGTTGATCGTCGAGTTGTACTCACGCTAATTTTTCGTTCCTGCGATACGGGGCACCGTATCGCCAGGGTGTGCTTCGCCGGCCTTATCGGTGTAACGAACCGAGGGTATTGAGAGGAAGACTGCATGCAGACCAATTTGTTGAAACCAAAAACCATTAATGTTGAGCAGCTTGGCGCCAACCGCGCCAAGGTGACTCTGGAACCGTTTGAGCGTGGCTACGGCCATACGCTGGGCAACGCGCTGCGCCGCGTACTGTTGTCTTCCATGGTCRGCCACGCCGCCACCGAAGTCACCATCGCAGGTGTCCTGCACGAGTACTCGTCCATCGACGGTGTGCAGGAAGACGTCGTCAACRTCCTGTTGAACCTCAAGGGTGTGGTGTTCAAGCTTCACAACCGCGACGAAGTCACGCTGAGCCTGCGCAAAGACGGCGAAGGCCCAGTCACTGCCGCCGACATCCAGACTCCGCACGACGTGGAAATCATCAACCCAGAAC
>NZ_JBFUCA010000648.1:0-2013 GCF_056405475.1 Polaromonas sp. P1_G4 | reverse complement strand
CAGCGCAGCAATACCGGAGAGGCCAACCAGTTCGAAATGATCAAGAAATTGGAGCTTGATGAGGACGCGCACCACGAGTTGTCGGCATATTGCCGCCACATAGGCATTGAATTTTTTTCTACGCCGTTTTCCGAGGAAGCGGTTGCATTGTTAACGCGGCTTGATGTGAGGCGCATCAAGCTTCCTTCGGGCGAGATTACCAACAAGTCATTGCTTGAATGTGCCGCGGCGACTGGTTTGCCGCTATTGCTGTCTTCGGGCATGTCGACGATGGCTGAAGTGCAAACCGCCATTCACTGGATTTCTGCCGCGCGGCAGGCGAGGGGGCTTTCTGAGGCAGGATCTGACAACCTGACGTTGTTGCATTGCACTTCAGCCTATCCCGCGCCTGCCGATTCACTCAATCTCTTGGCGATGCAGGCCATGAGCCGCGAATGCGGCTTGCCGACGGGGTACTCTGATCATAGCGAAGGGATTGAGGCGGCGCTGGCCGCCACTGCGCTCGGTGCCTGCGTGATTGAAAAGCATCTGACGCTTGATACGACGCTGCCCGGGCCTGATCATCTCGCTTCCGCAGACCCAGCGACTTTTACAGCGATGGTTCGGGGTATCAGAATGGTCGAAACGATGCGGGGTGACGGCCTCAAGCGTCCCCAGCTTATAGAGCACAACACCCGCGATGTAGCACGGCGTAGCGTAGTGCTTAGCCGTGATGTCCCAGGGGGAACGGTGTTGACGCCAGACGATTTATGCCTGCGCCGGCCCGGGACCGGTATTGCGCCAGCACAACAAGTCAACGTTTTGGGGTGTCGCCTTACTCAAGACATGCCTGCATATACCCTCCTTGCGCCATACATGCTGGAAGGCTGGAAGTAATGCCTGAACGCCGCATTCTCTACGTGACTGGCACTCGGGCGGACTTTGGCTTGATGGCCTCCACGCTGCATCGGATTGCGGTGCACCCCGGTTTGACTCTGCAGATCGCTGTCACAGGAATGCACCTCAGGCCCGAGTGCGGCATGACTGTCACGGAGATAGAGGCTTCTGGCCTTTCCATCGTGGCGCGCATACCCACAGACGTTGGGTTGCGCACCGCTGCTGCTATGTCAAGCGGCATCGGACAGGCCATCATTGGACTGACGCGTGTCCTTGAAGAGGAAAAACCGGATTTGCTGCTGGTCATTGGTGATCGCGGTGAAATGCTGGCCGGTGCCATTGCGGCTCTGCACTTGGGAGTGCCAATTGTTCACCTGCACGGTGGCGAGCGGTCTGGTACTGTTGACGAACCTGTGAGGCATGCGCTGACAAAACTTTCCCACTGGCATTTTGTGGCGACAGAAGAGTCACGGGAGCGTGTCATTCGCATGGGTGAAAAGCCCGAACATGTTTGGGTCACGGGTGCTCCCAGCCTGGACGATCTCCAACTTCTGTACGACTTCTCCCGCGCCACAGTTGCTGTTGAGCTGGGTTTGTCGGCCGAAGCGCATTATGCGCTGGTGCTGTTTCATCCGGTAGTGCAGGAGTCACAGGGTACATATGAACAGACGACTGCATTGCTATCTGCCATTCGCCAGACATTGCCTGAAAAAGGCATCGAGGTAATCTGGCTTGATCCCAATGCCGATGCCGGCTCTGCAGAAATTTTGCGTGCCGTTGAGGCCTTGGACATACGGCGTTTTGCACACTTGCCACGTTCACTGTACCTTGCGGCCTTGAGAAATGCAGACGTTCTTATTGGAAATTCGTCATCGGGCGTTATCGAAGCCGCTAGCTTTGGTACGCCGGTTGTCAATATTGGCAACCGGCAACGCGCCAGACAACGCAATGTGAACACCATTGATTCCACCAACGACAGCGACTCCATAGCGAAAGCGATTCGATCTGGACTTGATCATGGTCGATTTCCTCCCGGAAATTTTTATGGTGACGGCCAAGCAGGTGCCCGCATCGTTCATCTTCTCGCTACCCAGAGCATTGCGCCAGATATCCTGGACAAGGTCAATACTTATTAAC
>NZ_JBFUCA010000647.1:0-2019 GCF_056405475.1 Polaromonas sp. P1_G4 | reverse complement strand
GTCACGGTGGAGATGATGAAGGCGCTCGGCAACAAGCAAGCCGTGGAGTTCACGATTGACGGTGGTTCCCAAATACTGATTCAAGCCGGCCGTGCACCTGTCGTGAATGGCGTTGAAGAAGAGCGTATGCGCGTGGGTTGCGGGTCGGCCACGGTTGGCATTTTTGCAAAGCAGTTGTTCGGCAAGCTCGACGAGGTGGTGGTTGTCGACGACCACATTACCGGTGTACTGACCGAGCACCAGGCGGGGCGTTGTCTCGATATGCGCCCGTCAGGTGTCCGGATGCGCGGACGAAAGTCCACGCCGGGGCGTTATTTCCAGGTGGCCAATCCCGGAACGGGCTGGGGTGGGACGGATATCGCCGATCCCCTGTCCATCATCGAGGCGTGGGACGGTAATGTCGCCTGGCCGGGCCTGCGCTTGTTGATGACATCCACCACCGGTGAGCATGCAAGCTGGTATGTGCTCAACGAAGAGCTCATTCCCGTGGAGCAGGAGATGCCGGCGGAAGTGCGTCATGTCGTTGAGCGTATCGGTGAAAACTGCGAGCCCTCCTTGGCGACCGTGCTTTTCCTTGCCGGAGCGGGCGGTAGCCTGCGGGCGGGTGTGACTGAAAATCCGGTTTTGCTGACACGTGCCATCAAAAATTCCCTGGTGAATGTGACCTGTGGTGGGGCCCCTGCCTATATCTGGCCTGGTGGAGGAATCACCGTGATGGCCGATGTCATGCGGATGCCGGACAACAGTTTCGGAACCGTTCCCACACCGGCCATCGTGGCTCCCATTGAATTCAGCATGAAGCTTGACGACTATCGCGCGCTGGGCGGGCACATGGACTATGTGCGTACGCTGGAGGATGTGTTGCGTCGCGGTGCCTGRCACAACGAAGGTGCGCCTGTCGCCCTGGAATGGGCCAGGCTGCCTTCTGCCAATCCTTGGCCTCTGGCGCGTCCCCCCTTGCTGGGCTGAGGCGCTTGCGTATGAACCCTCAACGCATGCAACTTCCCGATGGGCGCTGGCATTTCCAGCACGGGCCGATGGACATCATCATTGGCGCCTATGGAAGGCCGGTTGCGGTTGAGGCTGCTCATGCCAAAGCTTGGGAGCGTTTCAGCGGTATCCTCGGCGAGCTGGTTGAGGAACTTCCCCTCTTGCGGCAGCCCGTACTGGATGAGTGTTATCTGCAGGGGGTCGTTGCCCGGCGCATGTGGAATGCATGCCGCCCCTACCGGCGCGATTTCATCACCCCGATGGCGGCCGTGGCGGGTGCGGTCGCGCAGGAGTTGGTTGCCTGCTACGTCAATAGCGGAGTAGACCGCGCTTGGGTCAACAACGGCGGCGACATTGCCCTGCATTTGGCGCCGGCGCAATCGGTGCGGATCGGCCTGTATGCGGATCTGGCACGCCTTGATGCAAACGAGGTATTGGCCGGTGTTCATACCGACGGGCAATTCGAGGTTTCCAGCGCGCTTCCAGTTCGCGGCGTCGCTACCAGCGGTTGGCGGGGGCGAAGCTTTTCACTGGGTATTGCCGACAGTGTTACGGTCCTTGCGTATACCGCCGCGCAAGCGGATGCCGCAGCCACCATGATTGCGAATGCGGTCGATGTTGCCGACATGCGGATCAAGCGCGGCAGGGCTTGTGACCTGAAGGACGACACCGACCTTGGCGAAATGCTGGTGACAACTGACGTGCCGTTGCTGGAGGCGGAGACGGTTCGGCGTGCATTGCGCGCCGGGCTTGAACGCGCCCAGGCTTTACAGGCTGCGGGACTGATCTGGTCGGCTGCGCTGGTTTGTCAAAACCAGCTGATGACCACCTCTGATAAAACGCAGCAACGATTGCAAAATCGCAGTGCTGCAGTGCCGGCTGGTTCGGTATTTGCTTAATGAAATGAATGGACCTCACACCATGATTGAAATTCGGCGTATTTTTACGCACGTGGAGCAGATACGGCATGAATTCGGGCCGGTAGCGCCTGTGCCTTTGCTGCGCGGCGCGATTGCCGCGGTGCTGACC
>NZ_JBFUCA010000646.1:0-2032 GCF_056405475.1 Polaromonas sp. P1_G4 | reverse complement strand
GATGACCACATGCTGCGCAAAGGCAGCGGCGCGCGCCACGGCCACGCATTGGCGCTGGCCGCCGGAGAGTGTTTCCACGGCCTGCGTCATCGAACGAATCCCGACCTTGAGTTCCTGCATGCGGGCAATGGCCTGCTCCAGCATCTTCTTCTTGTCGAGCAGGCGCAGCCAGCGGCCCAAGGGGCCGGGCTTGAGGAGTTCGCGGCCCAGAAACAGGTTTTCCGCAATGCTCATGGCAGGGGCCACGGCCAAATCCTGGTAGACGGTTTCGATCCCGGCACGGCGCGCATCGATAGGAGACTTGAAGCGCATCGGCTTGCCGTCGAGCAACAGTTCGCCTTCGTCAGGCACGGTGGCGCCCGACAAGGCCTTGATCAGCGAGGATTTTCCGGCGCCGTTGTCACCGATCACGGCCAGGATCTCTCCGGCGCGTAGTTCGAAGTCGGTACCGTCCAGTGCGGTGACCTGGCCGTAGCGCTTGACCAGTCCCTTGGCCTGCATGATCAGAGGTGCGGAAGTGGGGAGGGGCGTTGAGGTGTTCATCAGCGGGGCCCTTTGCGCGACATCTGGTCGGCCGCGACTGCCAGGATCACCAGAATGCCGGTAATCAGTGTCTGGTAGACGGAGGCAACGCCCATCAGGGTGAGACCGTTGCGAAACACGCCCACAATCACCGCGCCGACGAGCGTGCCGAGGATGATGCCGCGTCCGCCAAACAGGCTGGTGCCGCCCAGCACCACGGCGGTGATGGCATCGAGGTTTTCGGTTTGCCCGGCATTCGGGTCGCCGACGCCGGTGCGCGCCACCGACAGGAGCGCGGCGATGCCGTAAAAAAGACCGGCCAGCGCGTACACGGCCACCAGTACGCGGTCGACCCGGATGCCGGTCAACCTTGCTGCTTCGGCGTTGTTGCCCACGGCATACAGGTGCCGGCCCGGCGCGGTGTCCCGCAAGACAAACCACGCCAGCAGATACAGGCCAATCATGGTGACGGTTCCCAGGCTGACTTCGGTGCTGCCCAGATCGAATGTGTTGCCCAGCGCGGTCAATTCCGCCGGGAGGTTGGGAACGATTTGCGCGTTGGAGTAGATCTGTGTGATCGCAAATGCGATGTTCAGGGTGCCCAGCGTCACGATGAAAGGGGGCAATTTGATACGGGTGACCAGCAAGCCATTGACGAGGCCGAAGCCGGTCGTGACCGCCAGGCCGCAAGCAATGGCCAGGTAGGGGTTGATGCCGTAATTCACGGCGAACTTGGTCATCACCATGCCGCCCAGTGCCATCACCATGCCACAGGACAGGTCGATGCCGGCCGTCAGGATGATCAGGGTCTGTCCAATGGCCAGGACACCGACCACCATCACCTGCTGCAGCACCAGGGACAGGTTTGCACCCGTCAGGAAGCGGTCTGACTGGGTGGTAAAAAAGATGCAGGTGGCCAGCAGGGCCAGCCAGGGGCCGAGGGCCCCCCACGGGATGTGGCGCGAAGACAGGTTCATCGGTAAAGATCCAGGATGGAGAAAATGATGTTGTCATCCTGCACCGGACCTGGTGCAAGATGACAGGCGGCAGGCGTCTGGCCGATTACTTCGCACCCCAGCAAAGGTTCAGTCCCGTTTTGGTGTCTTTGCTGTCTACACCCGGAAGGGCTTTTGCCGAGACCAAGGTCACGCCGGTGTCGGTGTAACCCGAAGCCTTTTTGCCGCCCTTGGCGTAGCTGACACCTGCTGCCACGCCCAGCGCCGCCATGGTCAGGGGGTATTGCTGCGACGTTGCGGTGATGATGCCGGCTGCCGTGTCCTTGATGCCCTGGCAGCCGCCATCGACCGAGACAATGGTCACGCCTTTTTCCTTGCCGGCCTTTTTCAGCGCATTAAACGCACCCGCGGCCGCAGGCTCGTTGATGGTGTAGACCACGTTGACGTCGGGATTTTTCTGCAGGCAGTTTTCCATGGCCGTCTGGCTCTTGGCCTGGTCACCAAAACCATCGGCCATGCAGACCACGGCCGCGTCTTTGGACAGCTCGTTGGAT
>NZ_JBFUCA010000645.1:0-2040 GCF_056405475.1 Polaromonas sp. P1_G4 | reverse complement strand
CGAGAGCGGCGTCAGTGCCGCCGACAGCGTCGCTCTGACCGGCAGGCTTGCACCGGATGCCAATCATTGGCTTGGCCCCTATACCCTCAAGCGCTTGCCCGGCGACGCGGACATGGAATTCAAGGCAGCTATCCGTCACGGCCTGCCCATCCCGGTTCCAACCCTGTCCTCACCTCGGCTGGGCGACACCTATATATTGCGCCTCCACGAATATGCAAGCCAGCAGAGCATCCGTTTCGATATCTTTAAAGCGGACCCGGTCGGCTCTCCGAACAGCGGCCTGTTTCGCTTCCATTTCAAGATCACCGCTCCTTACAAGGAAATGCTTGATTTTCTGGTCAACTCGCCTGTGCTCAGCGAAGCGCTGGTTGAGCGAATCAGTTTTGTAAAAAGCAACGCCGCATCCGTCACCGTGGAGGGCTGGGTCTATCTCGGCGACCTGGTGCTGGAGCAGGCGCAGGCCGTTGAATACCGCCAACAACTCGCCAAAGCAAGGCAAAGCGCCTTGGGCGCCAAGAACCCATTCACCGGCACAGACAGCGCCCAAGGCACGCGTGAACCGCTCGAGTCCGCATTGCTGGTGGACCTGGCCGTGGCGGGTGTTTTTGGCCAAGGAAGTGAGAAGTTTGCGCTGGTGATGCACAAAAAAACGCCTCCCCAACTCTACAGGGTGCGGGTCGGAAACTATCTCGGGCCCGAGCGCGGGAAGATCATCTCCATTACAGACAAGGAAATTGTGATCGTCGAGCAGGTTCAAGACGCGGAAGGCAAAAAAAACGAGCGTCGCTCCGCCCTCCCCGTCCCCGCTCTTGGCAAGCCGCCCTGGGCGCAATAGCAGCGGTCAGGTTCAATACGACAATCGGTCTTCATGGCCCCGCAAAACGCCGCGCAACGATTGACAACCGCGCGAACCGGCGGGCCCACTGTGCCTTGGCGCGACATGCTCCCGGCCGACCACGCCGGCGCCTACGCCATCCAGGACGCCACGCTCGCGGCCATTGGCCCCGTCGCCGGCTGGAAGGTAGGCGCCAAAGGCCCGCACGCCGAACCGCGTTGCGCTCCGCTTCCCGCATCAGGCATCCATGCGTCCGGCGTCACGCTCACAGGCCCCGCCTGGCGATGGCGCTGTGTCGAGCTTGAAGTCGCCTTCCGGCTTGGCCGCGACCTGGACCCCAAAGGCAGGCTGCTTGCACCCGCTGAACTGGCCGAAGCCTTTGACGCCGTGCAGCCGGCTATCGAGGTGGTGGAAAGCCGCTTGCTTGATGGCCAGACGGCCGACCCGCTGGCCCAGTTGGCCGACTTGCAATGCCACGGCGCCTTGGTGCTGGGCAGCCCGTCAGCTTTTGCGCCCGCTCGGCTGGACTTACGCACGGTAGAGGCATCACTAGACTTCGGCACAGCATCAGCAGCCCACACGCACGGCGGCAACCCGGCGCAAGACGTCTGGCGCCTGCTGTCGTGGCTTGCACGGCACTGCGCCCGGCGCGGCCAGCCGCTTCGCGCGGGCCAGATCGTGACCACCGGGTCCTGTACCGGCCTGCTGACCGCACCCCTGGACGAGACGGTGCGTGGTGAAATAGCGAGCGTCGGCGCGGTGGAGCTGCGTTTTGAACGCTAGGCGCAGGTAGCCAGTAACGCCAGTCAACCAGTAAGAGGTACCCCGTGAACTCATCCATTGCCCATGCCGAACTTATCGCCACTTTTAGAAGGGCGGAAGCAGAGGCTGCCCACAAGTCCGGATTAATCAAGGCGGCTGCAGCCAAAGGCCCCAAGGCGATCCAGATGGCCGTCGAGACAGCAGACAAGGCAGCAAAACGCCGGGATGCGTACGCGAAAAAGCTCGCGGCGCTAGGGGTGGAGCTCAAGGTCTGAGCAATATCCGGCGCCCTCCCCGCGAAGGACAAGGGTTGGTTGCGGATAATCGGGATTTGGAGAGAAACCCGATGCAAACAGACGCACCAGAAGACGCACCAGAAGACGCACCAGAAGACGCACTGGACGAAGCACCCGACGACGAACCGGAGCCGATCGAGGAATACG
>NZ_JBFUCA010000644.1:0-2042 GCF_056405475.1 Polaromonas sp. P1_G4 | reverse complement strand
ATACAAGACCACCAGGCAAGCGATACAAAAATCACCAATACTTGCTTTTATGTGGGCTAAAGCGGCAGCCGAATGGCTGCCTCTCAAATAGGTCGGCCATGAACTGGAGCAAATTGCCCAAGGGCGAATTTACCGGTATTGACTGGGCGTTGCCCAATGCCACCAATGGTTTTGACCCTTACCTGGTCTGGGCCGAAACCGACAGTTTTGCCGGCTATGGCGACACACAGCCCAAGTGGTTGCCCATCGCTATTGAGCTGACGCGGGGTACCACGGTGTCCCAGCTTATTGCCGCGGCCTCCCCCAAGTGGCTCCATGTGCCACCTGTGTATGCCGGCACGGTCGCGCCGGCTGGCCTGAGGTTTTGCACCGCGCGGGTCAGGCCTGCGTTTTTCAAGGCAATTCAGCCGGGTGGCAGCCTTCACCCGCTGGTACTACGGCTTGAGCTGGGGCTGCCTGCAGCTGAATACGCTGACGATCCGGTGGGGAGCTCGCACACCAATCCACCTCCACATTCGCGCGGCGAAGCGTACCAAGCTGAAGCCAGTGCTGAGCGCCTGCTTTCGGGCAAGGTGTTCGGACTGATTGACGATAGCCTGGCATTGGCCCATGCGAATTTTCTCCATCAGGGCAAGGCCCGTACCCGCTACTTCTGGCGGCAAGACGCACGAGGCAAGGGCCGCACACCCACCGGGTTGGGCTATGGACACGAGCTAACCGCCGCAGACATCAATGCAGCCATGCAGGCCAATGTCTATAACGGCTTGGTGGATGAAAGCGCCGTTTATGTCGCACTGGGGCTTTCTACCCTGGGCCAGAAACAGCCCAAGACCGAGCGCTTTTTTCACGCGCTGGACACGTCGATCAGTCACGGCTCACATGTCATGGATCTGGCAGTGGGGCCGCGCAAGCTGCTGGCCCAGGTGGCCAACTTGCCGCCTGCGTATGACGCGCCGCCTAGCTGGGCGCTGGCCAACGACGATGCCAGCCGCGCGCCGCTGGTTGCAGTGCAACTCGACTACGACACCGTGCAAGACACCTCGGGCGGCTCGATGAATGTGCATGTGCTGGACGGGTTTATGTACATCCTCTCTCGCTGCACCCCCACGGCCAAGGTGACGGTGAACGTGAGTTTTGGCACGCTGGCCGGGCCGCATGACGGAACGTCGCTGCTTGAGGCAGCCATGGACCAGCTGATCACCCTCCTTCATGGCCGCCTGCAGATTGTTGTGGCTGCTGGCAATGGCTACCAACTGCGCATGCATGCCAATACAACGCTGGCGAAAAACAAGTCCGCCACGCTGCATTGGTGCGCACTGCCCGACGATACAACGCAAAGCTTTGTGGAGCTCTGGATTGAAGAGAACCGCGAAGGCCTGGAGATTGAAATTACGCCGCCAGGGCAAGCGGCCTTGCCAGCATTGAAGTTTGGCCAGTCCCGAATGTGGGCCAACAGCGACAAGCAGCCCCTTTGCGCGCTGATTTATCCAAAGACGGTGGYCACTGGCCGGCGTGGCACCTGCGCCCTGCTGGCGGTGTCACCCACCTTCAGCTTCGAGAAGAAAGACGTCACAGCTCCCAGCGGAGTATGGCAAATCAAGCTGACGAACACCGCCACAAAATCGGTCACGGTGGATGCCTACGTGGAGCGAGACGATGTGGTCATCGGCACCCATACCGGAGCGCGCCAATCGCACTTTGAGGACGAGTGGTACGACACCAGTGGCAACCCCGGCTCCTTTGTCGATCACCCCAACAATCCAAGCCTGATCCGGCGCAGCGGCAGCTTCAACAGCATTGCCACGGGCAGTAAAACTGTGTCGGTCGGCGGCACCCGTATCACGGGGTCGAAATGGGCGCACTATTCCCCGCAAAAACCAGACCCCGATGCAGCGCGGCCGCAGCGACCCGGCGTCGTCAAAATCCCGGATGCAGCCGCCTCCAGCGACGAAAACCCGGCCACGCTGGGTGTCAGTGCCGCAGGGACGCGTAGCAGTGCCGTGGTGCGCTTGCAGGGTACGAGCGATGCGTCGCCGCAAGAG
>NZ_JBFUCA010000643.1:0-2046 GCF_056405475.1 Polaromonas sp. P1_G4 | reverse complement strand
TTCTCCATCTGGCCTTCCCAGCCGCCGGCGTTCATCCGAATGGCCTCTGCACGGCGGGCCACGGGGATTTTGTCAAAGCCTGATTCCACCACGCTGAGCAGGGTGCCCTTGCCGGTGTCTTTGAGCGTGAACTCGACCAGCGTGGTGGGCTCTTTCGAATAGTCAATGGCCGGGTCTACCGCGTAGGGGTGCCAGCGGTAAGAGAACAGCTTTTCGGGCTCAATGCGCTCAATGAGCACGTCAAACACCACGTGCTCGTAGCCCGGAATGGTGATGTGGCCTTGCACCTGCTGGCCGGCGATAAAGTTTTTGCCCTTGAGCGCCACGCCGAACCAGCCGCCAAATTCTTCGGCGTTCACCAGCGCGCGCCAGACCCGTGACACGGGGGCGTTGATCAAGGTGCTGCGTTCGATGCGGTCTGTAGATGATGAAGACGATGTCGTTGATGAAGTCATATGCAATCTCCTGGTTGCATTTATTATGCGCAAGTCAATTCAAAAGCGCAATAAAATGGTTGCATTAATTTGAAACCATTTTTATCGCCTGCGATAAATTGCAACCAGATGGGGAAACTGCACGCTAAATGCTTACCCAGCGCGTGAGAGCGTCGCACGGCTCACGGTGGTTTCGCCGATCGGGATTCCCCAGGGACGCGTGAAAGTGGCCCTGGAGCCCGTCTATTTGGCCGATGGCTTGTTCAGTGCCGCGGCATCGCGTATCAATGCCTTCAGCGCTTTCTCATCGACCTTGTCGCCCTCATGAAAATCAATGGCGCGGCGGGTGTTGCCTTCGAGGCTGGAGTTGAAAAGGCCCGAAGGGTCTTCGAGCTTTGCGCCCTTGGGGAAGGTCAGCTTCACGGCCTTCTTGTAGGTCTCGCCGGTGCAGAGGATGCCGTCTTTAGACCAGACGGGAACACTCCACTTCCATTCCTCGACCACATTGGGAACGGCCTGTGTGACGATGGCCCGGACGCGGGCGAGCGTCTCGCCGCGCCAGTCATCGAGGCCTTTGATCTTTGCGTCTATCAACTCAGAAGCTGAGCCTGATTCTTTTGCTTCAACCGGTGCGCTCTTGGTCTTGTTCATGTTGTTGCTCCATTCATCATGTCTGGTGTTTGCTCACATCTTTTCGCCGGGTAGCTGGCTGGCCTGTTTCACCCAGTCGGTGAGCTGCGCTTCGTCGAAGGGGTCATCTTCATGGATGTCGAGATAGCGCGTGTCTTGGCTCTTGGATTCACCCGGCGGAACAGGCCGTAGCGACGTGCCGCGAAAAAATGCCACCTTGACGTACTTCGTGAAGCAATGGACGCTGAGGAACCAGCCTTGGTCCTCCACACCGTAGAAGGGTGAATTCCATTTGACGGCCTTGTGCACACCAGGAACAGTGCGCACGATGAGCGCGTCAAGGCGTTGGCCGATGTCGCGCTTCCACCCCGGCATGGCCGCGATGTAAGCCTGCACGGGTGCATCGCCCTCGCCCTTGGGAATCTGCGGGTTGCCGCCTGAGAGCAGGGCCGGCTTGCCTGCCTTTGCCGCCACCCTGCTCGCATCGGGCTTCTTCTTGGCCATTGCATTCATCTCAATGCCTTGTGTCGAAGACCCGGGCAGTCAACCTGCCCGCGCCAGAACCTGTTCGAGCTTGGCAAAGAACTGCGGCCAGCCGTGCTTGGCGCCCTGGTAGGCCTGCTCCTGGTCCAGCCGGAAGCCCGACTGCTCCATGCGCAGGTGTGTGCCCGTGCCTGTGGGGGTGAGCGTCCAGGTGACGACGCTTTCAAGCCCATAGGCGGCCCAGGTGTAAGACAGCGTTTTGTCGGGCTCGATGGCCAGAACCTGGCATTCAACAGCGCCCCAGTCTGCGCGCAGGCTGAAACGCTGGTCCATGACGGGCTTGAAGTCGTTCTTCATGAGCCACTCTTCGATCAGGTGCGGCTGCGTGAGGGCGCGCCAGAYTTTTTCGGGCGGGTAAGGGATCTCGCGCTCAACGACGACGGCGCGTGTTTCAGTGGAAGCAGCGGTGGTGCTAAGGGTTGCAGTGTTGCTCATCTGT
>NZ_JBFUCA010000642.1:0-2049 GCF_056405475.1 Polaromonas sp. P1_G4 | reverse complement strand
GTTTTCATGATTGCAATTAACCGGAGTTAAAAATGGGTGGCATTTTCAAAGGCGGTCTTTTTGTTGGCAAAGACGAGTCATACATMCCGAGCAGGAATGCCCAGGACGACGTGAACGAAGGCTGGTCGGTTACCAAGCGGCCTTATCGCTCAAAGCCGCAGGGTCAGACGGCCCAGGATGACCTCATTCCAGCTTCATGCGGTTCCTGCGATACCGGCTCCTGCTTCCTGGCCGGTAACCGTGTGTTGATGGCCGACGGCTCCAGCAAGCCGGTGGAAGACGTCGCSGTGGGYGAYCTGGTKATGACRAAYCTGGGCCCCCGCAAGGTGGCCGCGCTGGAGCAGCCKGTGCTGGGCATGTCGCGCAAGATCATCGAGCTGCGCGGCCTGGGCGACCAGTGCCTGATCATGTCGGACGAGCACCCGCTGTGGGTCAGCCGCACGCAAGATGGCGTGGCTTCCGAAGGCTGGGGCACCTTCAACCTGAACCATTACCTGTACGAAAAACGCAATGCGGTCAGCCCCGAGATGCCGCCGGCCGTTCCCCTGGCGATCGACCTGCCCGAACAGTTTGCGCATGTGTCGGGCTGGGTGCATGCGCGTCCGGTGTTTCACCACATGCCGCCGGAAACCCGGTTGTACAACATCATCACTGAGCAGGGCTGCGGTTTGTTTGTAGAAGGCTTCCTGGCCTTCAGCCCTTGCCAGCARGGTCCCGTGCAACTGGGTRCGCCGTGGCAAGCCYTGRCCRTTGATGCGGCTGCGGCCAGCTTTGTTGACCAGGTGAGTACCATTGCCGCGTGAGCGAAAAGGTAAATCACCAGGAACAAACTCAGTTCGACGCCGGAATCACGCCCGTGCTGGCAGGCGCCGCCTTGATTCAGGGCGGTGTTTTAACGCTACGGGCCAAAGATGAAGAGCTGACCATCAAGGCGCCTGCAAAATTCTTGCGGGCGCTTTTTCATTGGTGCGACGGCAGCAAAACACGGGCAGAACTGGCAAGCATGGCCGAAGCCAAATGGCCAGCCTCGCGATTTGGCGGCTTTATGGACGCCATGCTGGAGGCGGGCGTGCTGGTGGACCATCGGTTTGTGGCGGATAGGCTGCTTCAGGAAAGGCGGATGCAGCGGCCCTACCAAAAAGCGGTCCAGGGCGGGTTCGAGGTGTCCTTGCTGCAGGGCGGAGATATTGAACTGACGGTGCCTCGCTATTCGGGCGTTGCAGAGGCCGGCCCTGCCGGGGTGCTGTCTTTTGAGGCATTGGCCAGCCTGCTGGCCGTAGGGCCGCAGGCAGAGGGCCTGGCTGGTTTGCGTTTTGTAGTTTTCTTCCGCGAAAACCTGGGCGTTGTTGAGGCTGGCGTTTATGAAGTGCATTGGGCCGTGGCCGGAGCCTTTCTCCGGCCGTTCGATATGCCAGCCACTGCGGCGTCATACCAGGCTTTTCCCAATCTCTACGACTTCTTTCGCAGCCAGGCGCTGCTGGCTATTTTTGCTGAAAGCAACCTTCCGGACTGCCCGCTGGATGTGGCGTTGACGGCTGGCGGGGCGGCCCTGCAGAGGCTGGCTTCTGCGGCTACCGCCAGCAGTATTGCGTATGTTGAGGCAGGGGCCGCCTATGGACAGGCAGTGAGTGCACTGTGCGGGCCAGACAAGCATCTTTTCATTGCCGCGGCATTTCTCGGCGGCGTGCCACCACGTCATGGAGGCACCGGGAACCCCGCTTTGCTCAAGCCGATGGTCAGGATCATCGACCGCGGCGAAGCCGGTGGGGACTATCTGGCGGCGGCCCAGGTTGAGCGCGATGGCGGCGCCAATCGAACAGGCTGGGGGCGTTCCGTTGATGTCAAGGTGGCATGTGCCAAGGCACTGTCGGAGGCGGTCGAGCGTCATGCCTACCGCGAGCTGCCCGCCGGGTTATTGCTCAAAAAAGGCTGTGAGCTTGCCGGCAAGCTCAACCCCACCGAACTGATCCGGTTCTCGGACAAGCAATACCGTGACAAGGCGAGCCTGGGCATTCGGCCCTACAGCGACGACGCCGAGCGCTTCTGGGT
>NZ_JBFUCA010000641.1:0-2049 GCF_056405475.1 Polaromonas sp. P1_G4 | reverse complement strand
ATCGGCGCACGACTCGGAGCGGGTGGTGCATGAGATCCAGGCGCTGCAAGGCATGCAGCGCGGGCGGGTGCGCCTGGCCTGCACCGAAGGTTTTGCGATGGAGTTCCTGCCCAAGGCCATAAGCGACTTCATGAAGACGCATCCCGGCATCCAGTTTCACCTGGGTGCGCACCCCCCGGCGGAATGCTCGCGCCGCGTCCTGCATGGCGATGCCGACATCGCCCTCACCATGAGCCGGACTCCCGAAAGCGGCATTCAGGTAGAGCACGTGCAGCCGTCACCGGTGATGGCGGCCATGCGTTACGACCATCCGCTGACCCAGTTCAAGCAGATCAGCCTGAAGCAGCTGCTGGYCTATCCGATCGTGCTGCCGGAAACAAACACCACCGTGCGGCAGCTGTTTGACATCGCCTGCAGCCTGCAGGGCCTGACCGTGTCGCCGGTGCTGACCAGCAACTACGTCAACAGCCTGAACGACTTTTTGCGCCATTACCCGGAAAGCGTCACCATTGCGGGCGAAATATCGGTCCGCTACAAGGTCCAGCGCGGCGAGTTTGCCTGCATACGCCTGCGTGACCGCGGCCTGGATTTGCGCAATGTGGAAGTGCAGACGGCCGCGGGCCGCACGCTGTCGCGGGCGGCGCAGGTCTTTCTGGCGCATTTGAAAACAGAGCTGTCGGGCTCACCGGCCTGAGCTGCCAATTGCCGGGAAGTTTGTGCCGGTTTGCTATCAATACGATAGCTGCTTGCGCCCGATGTTATTGGGCTGGAGCCAATTCTTGTGCCTGAAAACACCTCAAAAGTACCTTGAATGAGGGTGTTGTGGCGGTGTTTGGACGCTACCAAGGTGCWTGCGGCGCGACTATTGGATGAAAAAATGGCCGGTAACCCAATAGCGCTGTGCGCAAGAAGCTATCAAAACAATAGCACCGAAAAATACCAATCCCTTGAATTGTTATTCGATTATTGAGATAAATTAAGAGCGATATATTCTTTTGAGTTTTAACGCTTGCTCCCCACAATGCTTTGATCAGCAATCAAGGAGCAAAGCATGACCACTCTCAGACTCGGCGACACCGCCCCCGACTTCACCCAGGACTCCACCGCCGGCAAGATTTCCTTTCACCAGTGGGCTGGCGATTCATGGGTGGTGCTGTTTTCGCACCCCGCAGACTTCACGCCCGTCYGCACCACCGAACTGGGCAAGACCGCAGCCCTGAGCGGTGAATTTGCCAAGCGCAACGTCAAGCCCATCGCCATCAGCGTGGATGCGCTGGAGTCGCACGGCAAGTGGGTCAACGACATCAAC
Organism: Polaromonas sp. P1_G4; assembly: GCF_056405475.1. Classification (NCBI taxonomy): domain Bacteria; kingdom Pseudomonadati; phylum Pseudomonadota; class Betaproteobacteria; order Burkholderiales; family Comamonadaceae; genus Polaromonas; species Polaromonas sp. P1_G4. Next base: position 740 of record NZ_JBFUCA010000641.1, on the reverse strand, counting down.
GAGACGCAAAACACCACGGTGAATTTCCCCATCCTGGCCGATGCTGACCGCAAGGTGGCCAACCTGTACGACATGATTCACCCGAACGCCCTGAGCACCGGCCCCACGGCCACCGTGCGCAGCGTATTCATCATTGACCCGAAAAAGGCCATCCGCACCACGTTTACCTACCCCGCCAGCACGGGCCGCAACTTCGACGAGATCCTGCGCGTGATTGACTCGCTGCAGCTAACTGACGGCTACAAGGTGGCCACGCCGGTGAACTGGAAAGACGGCGACGACGTGATCATCGTGCCCAGCCTGCAGGATCCGGCCGAACTTGCCCAGCGTTTCCCCAAAGGTTTCAAGGCGATCAAGCCGTACCTGCGCGTCACACCGCAACCCAATAAGTAATCAGACGGGTTCACGCGAAGTGCGCTTCATCATCGTCCCTGGCTGGCGCGACTCGGGCCCCGGCCACTGGCAAAGCCTGTGGGCCGAACGCCTTAGCAATGCGGTGCGCGTGCGCCAGGACGACTGGATCACGCCTTCGCGCAAGGCCTGGGTGGCCTCGCTGGCCAACACCATCGTGCTGCAGGACGAGCCGGTCGTCATCGTGGCGCACAGCCTGAATGGGCCGCGCTTCAAAACCTTCTAGGCCGACGGTGCGCAAGGCCGTGCCGACAGCCGCCCACTGCGCTTCACTGACTCCGCCCCACGCGCCCTGTGAAGGCCAGCAGCCGAGCAGCACGGCATCGCAC
>NZ_JBFUCA010000640.1:0-2051 GCF_056405475.1 Polaromonas sp. P1_G4 | reverse complement strand
TCACACCGACGTCGGCTGCGACCGTGAGCCAGCTGTTGTCCGAGATTTCCGATTCCAGCTGGCCTTCACCCCAGGCCGAATATCCAAGGGAGACAAACACCCTGCGCGGGCCGGCGCCCGTGGAGAGCGCTTCCAGCACGTCTTTGGAGGTGGTCATTTCGAGGCCGCCGGGGATCGTCATCGTCGAGGCATAGACCGATTCGTTGCCCGGCATCATGGATTCGTGGAGAACAAAGCCCCGTTCGGTCTGGACCGGGCCGCCCTGGAATACCGGGGACTGGGTCAGGTCGTCGCGCCGCAGAGGCAACTCGACCTTGTCGAACAGGTTCTTGAGATTGATATCGCTGGGCTTGTTGATGACCAGCCCCAGCGCACCCCGGTCGCTGTGTTCGCACATGTACACCACGCTCTTGGCAAAAGCTTCATCATCCATCCCCGGCATGGCAATGAKGAAGTGGTGCGTGAGGTTGATCGATGCAGAATCCGTGGCCATGGCGGGATTTTACGCCGGACGGGACGGCGCGGGGAGCCCACCCTGCCGGCCACCCGCCAATTCGCGGGGGATCTACGGCCGGATAGCTGCTTTTCGCTACGATGGCCGGATGCACAAGAAGTATGAAACGGGGTTGATGTGGTTCAGGCGCGACCTGCGGGTTCAGGACAACGCTGCTCTGTACCACGCGCTAAAGGCATGTAAGCAGGTGTATTGCGCATTTGTTTTTGACAAAACCATTCTGGAGGTTTTGCCCCGAACTGACCGCCGCGTGGAATTCATACAGGAATCGGTACTGAGCCTGGATGGCCAACTGCAGAGGCTGGGCGCAGCGGCTGGCAGCCTCGGCGCCGGCCTGTTGACGGCCCATCACGGTGCCGTGGACGCGGTGGTGCGGCTGGCGGCAGAGCTGGGCGCCGATGCCGTCTTTGCCAATCACGATGATGAGCCGCAGTCGCTGGCGCGCGACGCTGCAGTACAGGCGGCGCTCGAGGCCGGGGGCAAGGCCTTTTACAGCTTCAAGGACCACGTTATTTTTGAGCGCCAGGAGGTGCTGACCTTGGCGGGCAAGCCTTACACCGTGTTCACGCCTTACAAAAATGCCTGGCTGAAGAAGGTGGACGATTTTTACCTCAAAGCTTATCCCGTCGAAAAGTACGGTACGGCCTTGGCACCGGTATCGGCAAGCAGGCGCCCTGTCCCATCGCTGGGCGAGCTGGGGTTTCAGGCCAGCAACCTGTCGGCACTGAAAATCCCCACGGGCAGTGAAGGCGGTGCCCGGCTTTTGGGGGATTTCGTTGGCCGCATGGCGCAATACAAGGAGGTACGAGACTTCCCTGCCGTCAAGGGCCCGAGTTACCTGGGTGTGCACCTTCGGTTCGGCACGGTGTCGATACGGCACATGGCTGCGTTGGCTTTGAACGCTGCAAATCGAGGGAATGAAGGTGCCGCCACCTGGCTCAGCGAATTGATCTGGCGTGATTTTTATGCGCAGATCCTTGCCAATTTTCCGCACGCCGTCGGGAGCGCGTTCAAGCCGGACTATGACGCGATACAGTGGGAGAGCGGGGACAAAGCCCAAGTGCTTTTCCAGGCCTGGTGCGAAGGCCGGACGGGCTACCCGCTGGTGGACGCGGCAATGGCCCAGATTAATCAGACGGGCTATATGCACAACCGCCTGCGCATGGTGACTGCCAGTTTTCTGGTGAAAGACCTCGGCATCGACTGGCGTTGGGGCGAACGCTACTTTGCCGAAAAGCTCAACGACTTTGACCTGTCAGCCAACAACGGGGGCTGGCAGTGGGCGGCAAGCACGGGTTGTGACGCGCAGCCTTATTTCCGCATCTTCAACCCGGTCAGCCAGAGCGAGAGGTTCGACTCTGACGGGAAATTTATCCGCAAATACCTCCCAGTGCTGGCACAGCTGCCAGACAAGGCGCTACACAGCCCCTGGCTTGCGAAACCGCTGGAGCTGGCCGCCGCGGGCGTGGTGTTGGGCCAAAACTACCCGATGCCCATCGTGCAGCACGACGAAGCGCGGGCGCTGACCCTGCAGCGC
>NZ_JBFUCA010000639.1:0-2056 GCF_056405475.1 Polaromonas sp. P1_G4 | reverse complement strand
TACGAAGACAAGTCGCTCCCCAGAGGTGGCGGGCTGCTGGATGTGTACGACATTCAGGTCGACGGAGGCAGCAAGACCATCACGATTTACGTGGATATGTACCGGACGGGGCCGCCGTTGTTGCCGGTTGGGTTTACGGCTCGACTCCCCGGTGGGTAGGAGTGTGAATCGCGTCTCGCTATGCCAAAAACCTTGAGAACCAGGGGCTTTTTCGTAGCGTCGAACCGACCCGTTGGGTCAAGTCCAAACAGCCAAAATCCTACTAGAAGAGCTCGTCCAACGCCACGAGCGCCGCATCCACACCTCGCCCGACCACGCGGCATTGGTACTTGGAGTCGAGTTGCAATACATTGGTCACCTGATGCGCCAGGCGCCTTTCTGTGAGGAAAAGATCGCAGTACGGCAGGGCTACTGACGCATGCTGCCAATCTTGCCAGTCATTGTTGGAAAGTGTGTGGGATGGATCACACTCGTATGTTGAATAGAGTTCATTGCGAATGACAAACCCTGGCAGATGGCGGCCAAGTGCACCAGCCTGATAGTCGGCCACTGCGTGTCGCGCTAAGCTCTGCGCAGCCAAAGATGACTTCGTATCCAAAGCTGCAGCACCGCTCGACCCCAGAAGTTTCACTAGCTCCGCTTCAAAAAGTCCGACGTGCTGTATCAGCACAGCCTCGAATTCGGCTTCACACGTTCTCCGGAAATCTCCGTTGTGAGGTCTCGTCTTCTTTCGCTCCTCGACCTTGATCAGCGTTTCTGCATCTAAATCAGACTTCAGGTGATGCTTAGTATTCCAGTCAAAGGCCTCGAATATCTCGGAGAACCCTTGGTTCCAAAAAGCATCGGCAGCACTTTTGAGAATGGCTTGACCTGCATTACCGATATTCGGAGGCAAGACATTACCACCCGAGAGGTCTGATTTGACAATCTGGCCCAAACAAGTCCACTGCAGCGGTGGGCTTCGCCCCACAACGCCCGACTTATAGCGAACATAATTCCCGACCTCTAGTGCATCCAACTCCGCTGTCGGTGAAAGTGCGACGCGTTCCGTCAGTTCGTCTACCAGCGCGGTGGTGGCTCTAGCGCTATCTTCAAGCTGTTTGGCGATTTCCAGCATAGAAGTGAGATGACTTACGCAGACGATCTTACGAGTCGCAACTAGCGATCGCAGACGGCCCAGCAGAGCAACACTTTCAACAGTTCCCCTTCCAAGCTCTGCATCTCGCAGCCATATCCAGTAATTCGTATCAAGGTAAACGGCTTTGGTGGACGCCATTCCGCGCYCCATCTGCAGCTTGTATTTGAGGATGTACTCCTCAACACTGGTATCGACGCCAAACAATCGGTGCCAGTGAAGCAGGGCCGGTCCACCTAGACGATCAAGAATCTTGTCGTGTGTTTCCGTCATAGTAGTTGTGAGTCTATCGGCATTGACCGCACGCAACCATAGCTCAAGGAGTACCCGAATAAGTAACTACTGAGGGAGTCACCCCTGGCTTGTCTTTTCTCGTAGCCATTTCCCGTCCCCCTACAAATAGATGAGATAACCACCAGCAAGCGCTGTCATTTCAGAGCAAGAAGTAGCTGAGGATCTGGGGGTGACTGGTTCCATTTACATCGCTACCATCGCGCTATAGCAACGGAGGATGACATGCATCAAAAACCAGGATTGATGGCAGGGCTAACTCTTACGAGGTTTGGTCCCCAGGAAATCGAAATAACAAACAACTTAGCCGCAGTATGGTTCGTAGCGTACGCGGGGGAGCAGGTACATGGCAAATCCAGTCTGCCCTACGTATTTCTGAAGCCATGCGATTCCTTCAAAGAGCGGTTCAATTTTTTCAATGACATTCTTTGTATTTTTCATCCCTTCCCCGAGATTGACTCTCGTGTTTTCGAGGCGATGGACCGCATTTTATTTGCGCATCAGCATCGACTTGATCGTCTTTGTGTCGTCTTGATCACCAATGCAGAGACAATCTCTGAGGCCCTTCGGAAGAATGATCTGGACTCTGATCCTCGGGTTGTCGTTCCTTTTAAATATCAAGAATTGCGA
>NZ_JBFUCA010000638.1:0-2059 GCF_056405475.1 Polaromonas sp. P1_G4 | reverse complement strand
CCGCACCCTTGCTGGCACTTGATGCATTGAAAGCGAACTTGGCCTGGACGCCGCGGGTATAGCGTGGCGCGGGGGCTTTCCAGCCGACCTTGCGTTTGGCCAATTCGGCGTCACTGATATTCAGCTGCAACAGGAGTTGCTTCGAATCGATGGTGATCGAATCTCCCTCATTGATGAAGGCGATATTGCCGCCAGCCGCAGCTTCAGGCGCCACGTGGCCAACCACCATGCCCCAGGTGCCACCGGAGAAGCGGCCATCGGTGATCAAGCCGACACTCTCGCCGAGGCCGGCACCGATCAGCGCGCCGGTGGGGGCCAGCATTTCAGGCATGCCGGGRCCGCCCTTGGGGCCGAGGTAACGCAGCACCATCACGTCACCAGCCTTGATCTTGCCGGCCAGGATGGCTGCAAGTGCTGATTGTTCGTCATCAAATACCCGGGCCGGGCCGGTCATGACGGGATTTTTCAGGCCGGTGATCTTGGCCACGCAGCCTTCGGGTGAGAGGTTGCCCTTCAGGATGGCCAGGTGGCCCTGGGCGTACATGGGTTTGTCGATGGGGCGGATCACATCCTGGTCTGCGCGCGGAACTTCAGGCACGTCCTTGAGCGTCTCGGCGATGGTCTGGCCGGAGATCGTCAGGCAATCGCCATGCAGCAGGCCGGCGGCCAGCAGTGTTTTCATGACCTGTGGAATACCGCCGGCGCGGTGCAGATCCACGGCGAGGTATTTGCCGGAGGGCTTCAAATCGCACAGTACTGGCGTACGCTGGCGCACGCGCTCGAAATCATCAATCGTCCACTCGACGCCGGCCGTGTGGGCGATGGCCAGGAAGTGCAGCACAGCGTTGGTGGAGCCGCCGGTTGCCATGATCACGGCGACCGCGTTTTCAATAGCCTTCTTGGTGACGATGTCGCGCGGCTTGATGTCCTTCTTGATCGCTTCAACCAGAACCTTGGCCGACTCTTTGGCTGARTTCATTTTCTCGTCGTGCGGATTGGCCATGGTGCTGGAGTAGGGCAGTGAGATGCCCAGGGCCTCGAAAGCGCTGGACATGGTGTTGGCCGTGTACATGCCGCCGCAGCTGCCGGTGCCCGGAATGGCGCGGCGCTCGATTTGCAGCAGGTCTTCGTCGCTCATGCGCCCGGCGGCGTTTTCGCCCACGGCTTCAAACACGCTGACGATGTTGAGGTCTTTGCCCTTGTAGGTGCCCGGCAGGATGGTGCCGCCGTAGACGTAGATCGCCGGCACGTTGGCGCGCAGCATGCCCATCAGACCACCGGGCATGTTCTTGTCGCAGCCACCAACCACCAGCACGCCGTCCATCCACTGGCCCTGCACGCAGGTCTCGATGCAGTCGGAGATCACTTCGCGGCTCACGAGGGAGTACTTCATGCCCTCGGTGCCCATGGCCATGCCGTCGGAAATCGTCGGCGTGCCGAATACCTGCGCGTTACCGCCAGCTTCCTCGATGCCGACAATTGCCGCGTCGGCCAGTTTTTGCAGGCCGCTGTTGCATGGCGTGATCGTGCTGTGCCCATTGGCCACGCCGATCATTGGTTTCTTGAAATCGTCGGCCTCGTAGCCCATGGCGTAGTACATGGAGCGGTTGGGCGCGCGCGATTTGCCCTCGGTGATGTTCTTGCTGCGCGGGTTGGCAACGATGTTGACAGTTTTGGTTTCCATGGGGTGTCTCGTGGTGTTGGCTACTATGGCTTGCCCGCGTTTGACCTTGGGCATGCATCGGGAGAAACAGAGTATGCGTGCTTTGATTGATTCTTTCCAATCCATTATTAATCATCTATTAATATGTATGGCATATGAAAGATATTCTCGGCACCGCGGGCATGGCTTCCCGTAAACCGCCCTTGATCGAGCTTCGCCTGTGGCGTCAGTTTCTGGCAGTGGCCGAGGAGCTTCACTTCGGCCGCGCTGCCAAAAGCCTCAACATGACCCAGCCGCCGCTCACGCAGGCCATTGCGCAGCTGGAGGCGCATTTGGGCCTCAGATTGTTCGACCGCACCAAGCGCAGCGTGCAGCTCACGACGGCAGGTGCTGCCC
>NZ_JBFUCA010000637.1:0-2072 GCF_056405475.1 Polaromonas sp. P1_G4 | reverse complement strand
CGATAGGGGTGTGCCAAGCCATCTCTAGTCATACACCTCGGCGTCCGGATCGGTGGCTTCGAGTTCATAGCTCGCAGCAAGCATCGCCAGTCGGGCGATCACGCCATACATATAGAAGCGGTTGGGGCTGCTGGAGCCGGGCTTCTCGCCGGGCTGCGGCAGGCGGCCGCTGTCGGCAAAGGCCAGGGGTACAAAGCTGGCGCCGGGCGCGTTGAGGTTTTCGTCCACGCCGCGCTCGGCATGAACGCGGTAAAAGCCGCCGACCACATAACGGTCCATCATGTAGACCACGGGCTCGGCCACGGCGTCGTTCACGCGCTCGTTGGTCAGCACGCCTTCCTGGATGATCACTTCGGACAGCGGCTGGCCATCTTTCGTCGTGCTCATCTTGTTTTTTGTCTTGCGGTTCAGCGCGTCCAGGTCTTTCACGTCGCGCACCGTCATGATGCCCATGCCATAAGTGCCGTTGTCGGCCTTGACGACGACAAAAGGCTTTTCGTTGATGCCGTATTCCTTGTACTTGCGCTTGATTTTGGTGAGCAGCGCATCGACGTTGGTGGTCAGGCAATCCATGCCGGTTTCTTCGGCAAAGTTGACTTCACCGCACTGGGCGTACATGGGGTTGATAAGCCAGGGGTCTATGCCCAGCAGCTTGCCGAAACGCTTGGAAACTTCTTCGTAGGCCTTGAAGTGCCGCGACTTGCGGCGCACCGACCAGCCGGCATGCAGCGGCGGCAACAGGTACTGCTCGTTGAGGTCTTCCAGGATGCCGGGGATGCCGGCCGACAGGTCATTGTTCAGCAAAATGGTGCAGGGGTCGAAGTCTTTCAGGCCCAGGCGGCGGTCGGTCCGGATCAGCGGCTCGATCGTGATGGTCTCTCCGGTCGGCAGGTTCAGCGTGGTGGGCTCCTTGATGTCGGAGCTCAGCGAGCCGAAACGCACATTGAGGCCGGCCTGGTGAAAAATGCGCTTGAGCTGCAGCACGTTGGACAGGTAAAAGCTGTTGCGCGTGTGGTTCTCGGGCACGACCAGCAGGTTGCGCGCCTCGGGACAGATCTTTTCGATCGCGGCCATGGCGGCCTGCACCGCCAGCGGCAGCATCTCGGGCGTCAGGTTGTTCCAGCCGCCGGGGTAGAGGTTGGTGTCGACCGGGGCGAGCTTGAAGCCGGCGTTGCGGATGTCGACCGAGCTGTAAAACGGCGGCGTGTGCTCCATCCACTCCAGCCGGAACCAGCGCTCAATCGCCGGCGTGGAGTCCAGGACCCGTTGTTCGAGTTCGTTGATAGGGCCGTTCAGGGCGGTGATGAGGTGCGGAACCATTCGGCCACTTTCGAGTAGGGAATCTGTTATTTGCTTCGGTTATATCTGACCGAATTTTAGGGAGATTGGGACAGACTGCAGGGGTTACAAGGGGTAACGCCGCCGCAAGTCATCCAAAAATCCGTGGGCCGACTTCTCAGCCCGGCATGGCTTCAGGTACGGACTTCGCCCTGGCCCAGCACCACATATTTGAGGGACGTCAGCCCCTCAATCCCGACCGGTCCACGCGCGTGGAACTTGTCGGTGCTGATGCCGATTTCGGCTCCCAGCCCAAACTCGAATCCATCGGCGAAGCGGGTGCTCGCATTCACCATGACGCTGGCTGAATCCACCTCGCGCAGAAAGCGCTGGGCGTTGATGTGGTCGCGCGTGAGGATGGCATCTGTGTGGTGGCTGGAGTACTGGTTGATGTGGGCGATGGCTTCGTCAATGCCCGCCACCACCTTGATGCTGATGATGGGCGCGAGGTATTCCTCGTACCAGTCCTGCTCCGTCGCCGCTTTCAGGTTGGCGCCTTTGACGCTCGCCAGGATCGCCTGGGCCTCGGCATCGCAACGCATCTCCACACCCTTGGCGGCGTAAATCGCGCCGATTTTGGGCAGGAACTGCGCGGCCACACCGCGCGCCACCAGCAAACCTTCGCTGGCATTGCAGGGGCTGTATTTTTGCGTTTTTGCGTTGTCGGCCACTTTCACCGCCATTTCGATGTCGCAGGGGTCGTCGACATACACATGGCAGTTGCCGTCCAGGTG
>NZ_JBFUCA010000636.1:0-2074 GCF_056405475.1 Polaromonas sp. P1_G4 | reverse complement strand
GCTGAGGCTCTGTGCGGCTTCTGCATCGCCTGTACGGATGAGGGTCAGCATCAGCCGGTCCAGCAGCTGCCTGGATTCCCCGCCGTACGCCCTGGCATCGACGGTGATATTAAGGACCGGCTCTATCCAGCGCCATTGGAACACCCAGAGATCCGCCGGATGGACGCGGTCGGCGCCAACCAGGCCCTGGATGTCGCGGTACTGGGGAAAAAGCGACACCGCAGACACCGGTTTGCCGGCCAGCACGTCTTCGAGGTAATGCGCCAGGGAAAAACCGGCCAGCTCGATTTTGGTCGCAGCGTCCTGCGTGCATTGCCCCGGTGTCTGGATGAACTTTTGCACCGCCGTTTCCATGGCCCGCAGGACCAGCGCAGGCGCGCTCATGCCGACCATCTCGAGCGCGCCGACCGCCTGGTGCAACTGCTGGCGGGCAGTGCGTAACTGGCCGGCATCGAGTGCTGCAAGATCGGAGTTGCTGACGCCTTCAGCCTCCCGCAAAAAGCGTTTCAGGGCTTTGTTGGAGCCTTCCAGCGACTTGCGCAGTTCTTCCAGCACCCACGCCAGGGGCCCGAGGTCCAGGAGCGTCATGTCGAGCTCGGCGGGCGATGAGTTCAGATCGTGTGGTTGCATAAGTGGCGTGCTGGTGAGTGAGTCAAGGGGCGGGGTCAAGGGGCAGTCGATGCGTCCTCCAGACACCTGCAGGCATTCTCAAGATACGGGGCGACTGGCGGGAGTCTATCCGTGTACTTGTTGTTACAAAAGGGGGTAAGTCGCCGTGGCGCGACACCTTGCCATCAATATTTCGTCGGGTTGGCAGGCCCCCTTGTTTGTCCTCGAGCCCAGTATGCAACCTAAACACTTATGCGCGCCAGCCGGTCGTCCGTCTGCTATTCTGGCCTCAATCGGCGCGCGGCTTTGATGGTGTCTTGTTTGTGTCCATTCGTGTCGGTGCTTGCCAGACTTTGTGCGGGTTCAAGACGCTACACCTTTTCATTACTCCCGCCAGCAATCATTTTTTTCGCGATGGACCGCCAGATCGATTCGCCCCTCATGCGCAGCGCCGGCCGTGACGTCCTGTCGCTGGCGCTGATGGATGCCCGCAATCACACCTTGCGGATTTTTGGCCAGTACCAGCAGGCGCTGGAATCCGTTGGTTTTGCCGTGCCGGCCTCCCCGCCGCTGAGCCCCCCGCTGTGGATGCTCGGCCACGTCGGCTGGTTCCAGGAATGGTGGATCGGCCGCAATGTGCAGCGCGCGCAGGGAATACGCTGCGCACCGGGGCACACCCGCCTCGCTTCGATGGAACTCAACGCCGACCGCTGGTGGGACCCTGCGAGTGTTCCGTACAGCCAGCGCTGGGCGATTGACCTGCCCGATGTGGACGTTTGCCGTGCCTATCTGCTCGACACGCTGGAAAGCACACTGGAACTGCTGGGAAAAGCCGGTGAAGACAGCGATGCACTCTACTTCTACCGCCTGTGCCTCTTTTATGAGGACATGCAGGCCGAAGCCTTGACCCACGCAGCGCAAATGCTGGGTGTGCCCATGGAAAAGGATTTATTGCAAGCCTTCACGCCCCCGTCCATGGCACTGAGGGGCGCGCTGCTGGTCCCGGCTACCGTCTGGAAAATGGGCTCTGCCGCACCATCGGACACTGCAGGCTTTGCCTTCGACAACGAACTGGCGCTGCACGACATCAGCGTGCCCGAGTTTGAGATCGACGCGCAGCCGGTGAGCTGGGCGCAGTTCGTGGAGTTTGTCGATGACGGCGGCTATGACCGGCCCGAGTTCTGGCAGCCCGAGGGATGGGCGTGGTTGCAGGCCACCGTCAAAAGCGAGGGCAGGCGCGGTCCGCGTTACGTTGAACAGATCGGTGTGGCCAGCGGCGCCGTGATGCTGACGCGCTTTGGCAAGGCCATGCGTATGCTCGGCAACCAGCCGGCCATGCATATGAGCTGGTGGGAAGCTGACGCCTGGTGCCGCTGGGCTGGCCGCCGCCTGCCCGCAGAAGTGGAATGGGAAACCGCTGCGTGCACGGCCGCCCGCAGGGGCTTTCGCTGGGGTGACGTGTGGG
>NZ_JBFUCA010000635.1:0-2079 GCF_056405475.1 Polaromonas sp. P1_G4 | reverse complement strand
CTGCTGGCCTGAGCGCAGGGGTTTGTCGACCACCAGGGCGCCCAGCGGGGCGGCGGCGGGCGCGGCCACCACCACGGGCGGTGCTGGCTGTTGCTGCTGCACCGGTGCTGCCGCAGCGGGGCGGTCGGGCAGCAGGTGGGCGTCGGGCACGGGCAGCAGCCCGGCTTGCAGGGCGGCCGCCATTTGCGCGGGGTTRCCGCCCTTCACGGAAAGCGGCACCAGCTGGTAGCTGCCCAGCAGGGTGATGAGGGCGGGGAAGTCGATGTCGCCCACCGCGCGGCCGCTGCGCACTGCGGCGGATTGCAGCGGCGAGAGGTCGATCATCAGCGCGTCCTGGTCGAAAAAGTCGGGAATGTCGCCAAAGCGGGCTTGCAGTTCTTGCGCCAGGGCGACGAGGTCGGTGGACTTGAGCAGCAAGGCCACCAGGGGCAGGTTGGCGCTTTTGATTTCGAAGGTGGCGGGGGTGGTGGCCTGTATGGCAACAGTCATGGATGGAAAGTCATGGGCAGAAGGACAACGGGCGACCGGTGCGGAAAATGAGGGCGAGGAAAGATGGCCGAGGGTAGCGTGCGAAGGGGCTGATTCGCGCGCACGCTTTGTCGCACTTGTGAGCGTATGAAACGCTGGCCGGCAATTTGTAGCGCGCGGGTGGCTGCGGTTGTGCGGCGCGGCAGCCCTGCTTTAAGCGGCCCCCGGCATTGAATGCGCACGGCCCGTACCCATGTGCAGGGCTCATCAGCTCGTCATTACCCTGGACATTTCATGAACTTCCTGCCGCTGGCGCTTGTAACCGCGCTGCTCCATGTTTACATTGGTGCACGCCTTCTCCCCGGGCTGGGGGCGTATCCCGCGGGGCAATGGCTGTTTGCCGCGGTCCTTCTGGTGTCGGCGCTGGTTATGCCACTGGGGCTGATGGCCGGCCGTGTGGCCAAGCAGCCTCTGGCCGATGTGCTGACCTGGGCGGGCCTGCTTTTCATGGGCCTGTTTTCTTCGCTGCTGGTGTTGACGGTGGCGCGTGACGCGGCCCTGATGGTGCTGTGGCTGGCCGATGCCGTGGCGCCCGGCCACCTGCCGCTGGCGTGGCTGCGCACGGTGTCGGCCGAGGCGGTGCCGCTGCTGGGCGGGCTGATCACCGTGCTGGGTTTTCTGAATGCGCGCCGTACGGCTGCCGTGGTGAAGGTGGACGTGCCCATCAAGGGCCTGCCCGCTGCGCTGCAGGGGTTTACCGTAGCGCAAATCAGCGACATCCATGTGGGGCCGACCATCAAGCAGGCGTATTTGCGCCGCATTGTCGACAAGGTCAATGCACTGGATGCCGATGTGGTGGCCATTACGGGCGACCTGGTGGACGGCAAGGTGAGCGAGCTGGCCTCGCACGTCGCGCCGCTGGCAGAACTGCAGTCGCGCCACGGCACGTATTTTGTAACGGGCAACCACGAGTACTACTCGGGCGCGCATGCGTGGATTGACGAGCTGCGCCGGCTGGGCCTGACGGTGCTGTTGAACCAGCACGTGGTGATTCGCCCGCCTCTTCTTGCTGCAGGCCAGGACGCCACGCCGCTGGTGCTGGCGGGTGTGACGGACTACAGCGGTGGGCATTTTGACCCAGCTCATCGCAGTGACCCGGAGGCGGCTCTGCGTGGTGCGCCGGCGGAGGCTGTGCGCGTGCTGCTGGCGCACCAGCCGCGCAGTGCGGCGGCGGCAGCCAAAGCCGGCTTTGACCTGCAGCTGTCGGGCCATACGCATGGCGGGCAGTTTTATCCRTGGAACCTGTTTGTGCGGTTTCAGCAGCCGTTTACGGCGGGCTTGCACAAGCTGCAGAACCTGTGGGTTTATACGAGCCGCGGGACGGGGTACTGGGGGCCGCCCAAACGGTTTGGGGCGCCTTCGGAGATTACTTTTTTGAGGTTGGTGGTTGGGTGAGGTTGTGTTGATTTGATGGGTGCGTACTTTGCTGAGTGTTGCTGGCCGGGGGTTGCCCGGCATGCAACTCACTTTTCTTTGCTTCGCCAAAGAAAAGTAAGCAAAAGAAAGGCGACCCTGGTTCCTGCGTCCCTTCGCTTCGCTGCGGGCAACCTG
>NZ_JBFUCA010000634.1:0-2091 GCF_056405475.1 Polaromonas sp. P1_G4 | reverse complement strand
GGTTCTTGTCCTTGCGCTCAGCGATCCCCTGAGTCCATTCGGCCGGTGGTTTTGCCCACTTTGAGCCCAAACCTTCCAGCAATGCCGAGACGCACGAGCCGATGTCGCCGACCAGCGGTGCGGCGATCGGTACGTTGCTGTCCATCTCGGTCGGCGAGATGTCGATCTGGATGAACTGCCGGGTGTCGGCGTTCGGGCCGCCCCAGGTCTTGCCTTTGCCGTGCGACAGCAGCCAGTTCAGGCGCGCGCCGACCAGCATCACCACGTCGGCTTCTGCCAGTACATGGGAACGGGTGGCGGATGCCGACTGGGCGTGCGTATCGGGTAGCAGGCCTTTGGCCATCGACATGGGCAGGTAGGGAATGCCGGTTTTTTCGATCAGGGCACGGATTTCGGCGTCGCACTGTGCGTAGGCTGCGCCTTTGCCCAGCACGATCAGCGGCCGTTTGGCACCTTTGAGCAGGTCGAGCGCGCGTTTGACCGAATCGGGCGCCGGGATCTGGCGGGGAGCGGGGTCCACAACTTCGATGAGCGACTTTTTGCCGGCTGCAGCATCCATGGTCTGCCCGAACAGTTTGGCCGGCAGGTCGAGGTAGACACCGCCAGGGCGGCCGGACAGCGCCGAGCGGATGGCGCGCGCGATACCGACGCCAATGTCTTCGGCGTGGAGGACGCGAAATGCTGCTTTGCACAATGGCTTGGCAATTGCCAGCTGGTCCATTTCTTCGTAGTCGCCCTGCTGAAGATCCACAATCTCGCGCTCGCTTGAGCCGCTGATCAGGATCATCGGGAAGCAGTTGGTCGTTGCGTTCGCCAATGCTGTGAGCCCGTTGAGGAAACCGGGCGCCGACACCGTCAGGCAAATGCCGGGCTTTTGCGTCAGGAAGCCGGCAGCCGCGGCGGCATTACCGGCATGCTGCTCGTGGCGGAACGAAATCATGCGGATGCCCTCAGCCTGCGCCTTGCGCGTCAGGTCAGTGATGGGAATGCCGGGCAAGCCGAAGATCGTGTCAATGCCGTTGAGCTTGAGCGCGTCGATCAGCAGGTGAAATCCATCTGTCTGCTCTCCGGATTGGGTGTCTTTTGTCATTTGAAATGTCTCTTCGTTTGACTTGGGTAAAAATTGAGCAGGCCTGGCTGTCCATTGGCATGCACGAGGGTCATTTGCATCGTCGGGTTATCATAGGAATTGATTCAGGTTTCACCCTTGACCGAGGTCAACTTTCTCTGTATTTGGACCGCACAAACGTGTCAGTTCCGCACCCTCCCAACCCATGTTGTCCATACAAAACCATCCAGATAGAAATGTCATTCGTGTTCAGCTGGCACAGAACATAGTTCTGAAGGGAATTACGACGGAGCAAAGCGCTGAACTGGAGCCGCATCTGGTGATTGTTGATGGTCAGAAGGGTGACTCGCTCCTGCATCAGGGTGTTCATGAAATGGAGCAGTATTTCATCCTCGAAGGCATCCTGAAGCGGGTGGTAACCAATGAGCAGGCCAAGGAGATGATTCTTCGTTTTGCCGACGAACGCGACATGGAAACCAGTTATGCCGCGTGGCGCCTCGGTACGCCCACGCCTTACAGCACCGTTTGCGTGACCAAGGTCCGGGTGGCAAAGCTGCCGCTGCAGGAGTGGGTGGCATTTCTGGAGCGTCACCACGAAATCAAGCAGTCTTTCGAGTATTACGTAATGCGCTTGATGAGCGAAATCATGGCCCATACCATTACGCTGCATTTGCTGGATGCACCGGGCCGTGTCAAGCGGTTTCAGCGCAAGCATCCCGAACTGTTTGACCGTATTCCCAAGAAAGAATTAGCGTCCTACCTGAACCTGTCGGCAGAAACCCTAAGTCGACTCAAGCAGCGTGGCAAGATCTGACGGAAGACCGAAGCGGAAATAAAAAGGCCGGGTGATATACCCGGCTTTTTTATTATGGGCTCGAAGGTTCAGTCCACAGGCTGTTCCGCTGCAAATTCAGTCTTCTTGGGCGGACGAATTTTGGCCAGAACACGGGAGATCAGTGGCCACAGCAACAAAACCAGGGCAAGTGTCGTGATGCCACCCACCAGCGGGTTCGACCACATGA
>NZ_JBFUCA010000633.1:0-2106 GCF_056405475.1 Polaromonas sp. P1_G4 | reverse complement strand
GGCGTGTTGAGCTTGAAAGGCATCACAACGCCTGGATGCTCGCCTTCCAGATTCGGCCCCTTGGCTTCTTCCGGCACCGGGTAGGCCTTCAGTTCTTCCAGCAACGCCACCAGCGCCGGGTCGGCCGTGGCCGTGATCTGCTGGCGCAGGCGTTCAAACAAATGGTCGCGCCACTGCAGCAGGTTGGCGATGCGCGGCGCCAGGCCCTTGGGGTGCAGGCTCAGGCGCAGCACGTTGACGGGGGCTTCCAGCAGCGACGCATCGGCGCCCGCCAGCAGGTGCGGCACCATGCGGTTGGTCGCCACGATGTTCCAGTGGCGGTCCAGGGCCAGGGCCGGGTAGGGCTCATGGCTTTTCAGCAGCAGCTCCACCGCCTGGCGGGCCGAAGCCAGCGCCGGGTCATTCAGCGGCCGCTCGCGGTACATGGGCGCGTAGCCGGCCGCCACCAGCAGCGCATTGCGCTCGCGTAGCGGAATGTCCAGCCGCTCCGACAGGCGCAGCACCATCTCGCGGCTGGGCACCGAGCGGCCGGTTTCCACAAAACTCAAATGCCGCGTCGAGATGTCGGCCTCGTGGGCCAGGTCCAGCTGGCTCAGGCGCMGGTGCTGGCGCCAGTGGCGCAAGTGGTCGCCAAAGGGTTGGGCCGCGCGCGGCGCGGGGCGGGTAGGGTGATGAATGCTGGCAGTCATGGCGCCATCCTAAAGCCATGAAGCTGGTTTTCCATTACCTGCCAGGTTATCGACGAGCAGCCGGTGCGCAGGAATGATGACCCCCATGCGCACCGACCCGGCGGCCCGGCGCGCTGATCGCTATTCCCTATGACCGGCTGCCAGCACTTTCAGGAGTTTTGCCATGTCTTCGAGTTCCATCCTTTCCTCTCCCAACTTCCTGCGCAATGTGCTGCGTGTGGATGCGCTGTCGTGCATCGCTTGCGGCGTATTGCAAGTCGCCTTTCCAGCCGCGATGGCCCGCATGCTGAACCTGCCCGAGGGCCTGATTGCCTACACCGGAGAGTTCCTGCTGGTCTATGCGGCAGTCGTTGCGGTTGTTTCAACGCGTAATCCTTTGCCGCGCGGCGTTATCTGGGCGCTGGTGGCTGGCAATATCGGCTGGGCGCTGGCCTGTGTACTGTTGCTGGTGAGTGGTCACGTGTCGCCTTCGATGCTGGGCGTGGGCTATGTGGTCATACAGGCGCTGACGGTGGCGGTGCTGGCCGAGCTTCAGTACTTCGGCCTGCGCCGCGCGGCGCCCCAGCCGGCCTGGTGAGAACGCACAAGACTCGGTAGAGGGGCAGGGTATGCGGCGCCGGACTCCCACGGAGCCGCAGTGCCTGCCAGAATGGGGGCTGCCGTCAATAAAAAGGAGTCCGCCATGGCCAAACCGCCTCCCCACGCTTTTTCCTCCACGCTCAAAAGCTTCAAGACCGCCTCCGGCAAAACCGGCAAGTTCTACTCCCTGCCGGAACTCGCCAAACAGTTTCCCAAAGTTTCCCGCCTGCCGGTGTCCATGCGCATCGTGCTTGAGTCGGTGCTGCGCAATTGCGAGGGCAAAAAGGTCACGGCCGAACACGTGGCGCAACTAGCCCACTGGCTGCCCCAGGCCGAGCGCACCGAAGAGATCCCGTTTGTTGTCTCGCGCGTGGTGCTGCAGGACTTCACCGGTGTGCCGCTGCTGGCCGACCTGGCCGCCATGCGCAGCGTGGCGCTGAAGCTGGGCAAGAACCCTAAAGCCATCGAGCCGCTGGTACCAGTCGACCTGGTGGTCGACCACTCCATCATGGTCGACTACTACGGCAAGAAAAATTCGTTGGACCTCAACATGAAGCTGGAGTTCCAGCGCAACCGTGAGCGCTACGAGTTCATGAAATGGGRCATGCAGGCCTTTGACACCTTTGGCGTAGTGCCGCCGGGCTTCGGCATCGTGCACCAGGTCAACCTTGAATACCTCTCGCGCGGCGTGCATAAAAGCAGGGACGGCGTGTACTATCCCGACTCGCTGGTGGGCACCGACAGCCACACCACCATGATCAACGGCATCGGCGTGGTTGCCTGGGGCTGCGGCGGCATCGAGGCCGARGCCGCCATGCTGGGCCAGCCCGTCTACTTC
>NZ_JBFUCA010000632.1:0-2109 GCF_056405475.1 Polaromonas sp. P1_G4 | reverse complement strand
ATCTATGAGTTATATATAAATAATGCCCGGCGCGAAGGGTACGGTTCACGCAGGTGGGTAAGAGTGCAGTGACTTTCCGGCGCGCCTGCGTGCGCACGCCAATCCCGAACAAGTGGGGGTGAGAAATGGAGGCTGGAGTTTTTTCGGCAGTTCCATCACGGAATGCGATCCGGCCGCATGGGATTTTTTCTTCGGCTGGACCAATAACAGGCCCAATGCCGGCTGCATGAGCGGTGCGGTGCGACTTTGGGGACTGTTAACTCCCGGTGCAAACGGACGCAACGCAAAGACGCCGGATCCACGCTTGTGCGCGCGTTCCGGCAACGATCACCCGGCCTGCTGGCCAATCTCGAAGTTGGCCAGTTTCTCCAATGCGCGCACCATTGCGGAGTGGTCCCAGGTTTTGCCGCCGTGTGCGACGCAGGAGTTGAACAGCTCCTGCGCGGTGGCCGTGTTGGGCAGCGAGATGCCGAGCAGGCGCGCAGTCGAGAGCGCCAGGTTCAAGTCCTTCTGGTGAAGCTCGATGCGAAAACCCGGGTCAAACGTGCGCTTGACCATGCGTTCACCATGCACCTCCAGAATCTTCGATGACGCGAAGCCGCCCATCAAGGCCTGGCGTACACGCGCCGGGTCAGCGCCGGCGCGGGCGGCAAACAGCAGCGCCTCGGCCACCGCTTCGATGTTGAGCGCCACGATGATCTGGTTTGCCACCTTGGCGGTCTGGCCGTCACCGTTACCGCCAACCAGCGTGATGTTCTTGCCCATCAATTCAAACAGCGGCTTGATGCGTTCAAACACGGYTTGTGGGCCGCCGACCATGATGGACAGCGTCGCATTTTTGGCACCGACTTCGCCGCCGGAAACCGGTGCGTCAAGGTAGTCGCAGCCCAGTGTGTTGATTTTCTGCGCAAAGGTTTTGGTGGCTATGGGCGAGATGGAGCTCATGTCGACGACAACCTTGCGTTCACCTGCGTCTGCGGCCGAACCCTTCAGACCGGCTGCGATACCGCCTTCGCTGAACAGCGCAGCCTCCACGTCAGGGGTATCGGGCACCATGATGAAGATGATGTCCGCGCGCTCAGCTACGCCACGGGAATTCACGCATTGCGTGGCGCTGCCACTGGCAATTGCATCGGGCATCTTGCCGAGGGTATGGACAAACAGCTGATGCCCAGCCTTGATCAGATGGCCGGCCATGGGAGCGCCCATGATGCCGAGGCCGACGAAGCCGATTTTCAGGGCGTTGGAGGTCATGTAAACGTAGTCCTTGTGAGATGGTGCGGGTCAGCTTGTCAGGCGCTGGCGCCAGCCCAGTCCTGCGTCCGTCGTGCTGGCAGGTTTGTATTCGCAGCCTATCCAGCCGCCATAGCCAAGGCGGTCCAGGTGCGTGAACAAAAATGCGTAGTTGATCTCGCCGGTGCCCGGCTCGTTGCGGCCGGGGTTGTCGGCCAGCTGGATGTGGGCGATGCGTGCCAGATGTTTTTGTATCGTCGCCRCCACTTCGCCTTCCATGCGCTGCGCGTGGTAGATGTCGTACTGCACGAAGGCGTTGTTGGCACCGACCTCGTCCAGAATGTCCAGTGCCTGAGCCGTGYGGTTCAGGTAGAAGCCCGGAATGTCAAAGGTGTTGATCGGTTCGATCAGTAATTTGAGGCCGGCCTTTTTCAGTTCGATGGATGCATAGCGCAGGTTATTGACAAAAGTCGTGCGCAGAACGGCATCACTGGCACCCACTGGTGTTTTGCCGGCCAGGCAGTTGAGTTGACCTACACCGAGCACCTGGGCATACGTGATGGCTTGGGTCACACCGGCACGGAATTCCTCCACACGATCAGGGTGACAGGCAATGCCGCGTTCGCCGGCCTCCCAGTCGCCGGCGGGCAGATTGTGCAGCACCAGCTGCAGACCGTTGCTGTTGAGCCTGGCCTTGATATCGGCGGCACTGAAGGCGTAGGGGAAAAGAAACTCTACCGCCTTGAAGCCGGCCTTCGCAGCCGGTTCAAAGCGGTCGAGGAACGCATGCTCGGTATAGAGCATGCTGAGATTGGCGGAAAATTTAGGCATGATTTCTTTGCTGGTGGGGCGTTGGCCGTTGCTAGGGGCTTACTC
>NZ_JBFUCA010000631.1:0-2115 GCF_056405475.1 Polaromonas sp. P1_G4 | reverse complement strand
GTCCAGGCCGCTTTCCCCTTTGCGCTCGGTGTCCGCCGGCGCGCCCTGGGCTCTTTCTTTCAGATCATCCGAGGGGCCAAAGGCCGTACGGAACAACCCGCTCTCTGCCTGCGCAAACCGCAAATAGCCGGCGCCAACCGCGCGCACGTTGGCGCGGGCGAATTCGGCTGGCGGCAAACCCTGGGGCAGCGCAGCCAGTTCGGCCTCCATCGCGCGGGCCACGGCCGCCAGCGCGGCTGAACGAACCGCATACAGCAAAGCCTGGCGGTTTTCAAAATGGCGGTAGGCCGCATTAGGCGCAACGCCCGCGCGGCGCGTGGCTTCGCGCAACACCACAGCCTCGGGCCCGCCGGCGCGGGCCAGTTCCACCCCGGCCTCCAGCAAGGCACGCCGCAGGTCGCCGTGGCGGTAAGTGCTGCGGGGCGGCGGGACTGGCTGGGAGGGAGGCGCGGTCGACATGGCTTGTTACTTATTTATGTGGACAGTGTTCATTATCTTTGCTATTCTTTTGTGGACGGTGTACACAATACTGCTGATTTGGCCACCGCACAAGGCCCGCAAGCCTTTAACGATTCTTTAAACGCTCTTCTTTCAAGGAACCAGACCATGCAGAAAATCACCCCCTTCCTGTGGTTCAACGACCAGGCCGAGGAAGCCATGAATTTTTATGTTTCGATCTTCAAGAACTCGAAGATCACCATGCTCAGGCGCTACGGCAAGGAAGGTCCGGGCCCGGAGGGTTCCGTCATGACCGGCAGTTTCCAGCTCGAAGGCCAGGAATTCATGGCACTCAACGGCGGCCCGCACTTCAGCTTCACACCGGCGATTTCGCTGTTCGTGGACTGCAAGACGCAGGAAGAGGTGGACGAGCTCTGGGACAAGCTCTCGGCCGGGGGCGCGCCCAACCAGTGCGGCTGGGTCCAGGACAAATTCGGCCTGTCGTGGCAGATCATCCCCACCGCGCTCGGCGACATGCTGGGCGACAAGAACCCGGCCAAGGCCGGCGCCGCCATGAGCGCCATGCTGAAGATGCGCAAGATCAATATCAAGGAACTCCAGGAAGCCTATGACAGGGCCTGAAGAAGCACCTACTCATTCAATCATTCAAGGAGAAACCCGTGACGACCAAGATGTTTGTGAACCTGCCCGTGAAAGACCTGGGCAAATCAGTGAAGTTTTTCACCGCGCTGGGCTTCAAATTCAACCCGCAATTCACCGATGAAAACGCCACCTGCATGATCGTGAGCGAGGAAAGCTTCGTCATGCTGCTGGTCGAGAAATTTTTCAAGACCTTCACGCCCAAGCCGGTGAGCGACGCACGCAAAAGCACCGAGGTGCTGATCTGCCTCTCATGCAACAGCCGCCAGGAAGTTGACGAGATGGTCAGCAAGGCCGTGGCCGCCGGCGCGACCACGCCCAACAAGGCGCAAGACCACGGCTTCATGTACCAGCACGGCTTCGAAGACCTGGATGGTCATCTCTGGGAACTCGCCTAGATGAACGTTGAAGCCCACGCTGCGCAAATGAGTGCCTGAAAAATCCCCCAGCCTTATCAACCCACGAAGGAGTCAATCATGCTGATCCAGTCTTACCTCTTTTTTAACGGCCGCTGCGAAGAGGCCATCGAGTTTTACCGCAAGGCGCTTGGCGCCGAAGTGAAGATGATGATGCGCTTCAAGGAGAACCCGGAACCCATGACCGAAGGCTGCGGGCCGGACGGCGGTGCCATCCCGGGTGAGAACATCATGCACGCCAGCTTCAGGATCGGCGAAACGGAAGTGATGGCCTCTGACGGCATGGGCAACGGCAAGCCGGAATTCAAGGGCTTCTCGCTCTCGTTGACTGCGGCCAGCGACGCCGAAGCGCAGCGCCTGTTCAAGGCATTGAGCGACGGCGGCAAGGTAGGGATGCCCATCATGAAGACCTTTTACGCTTCGTCTTTCGGCATGGTGGAAGATCGCTTCGGCGTGTCGTGGATGGTCATCAAGCCGCTGCCTATGCCTTGAGAGGGAAAAGCCCATGCAATTCCTGCTGATCATTTGCCACGACGCGGCCTTCGCGCCCACGCCGGCGCTGGTGGCCGACATAGGCGCCTGGGTAAAGGACATGGGGAGC
>NZ_JBFUCA010000630.1:0-2119 GCF_056405475.1 Polaromonas sp. P1_G4 | reverse complement strand
CAGGCATGCCGCTTCCAGCGCCTCAAACCAGCGCAGCACGGTACAACCGGCGGCCAGCGGCAGATTCAGGTTAAAACCTTCGCCCTCGCCCGCTCCGGTTTCGTCGGCATAGCCCAGGTAGAACGGATATTCGGTCAAGGGGTCGCCGTGCAGGCTCACGAAAAGCACATCAGCGCGGTCATAAAAAATGCTTTGTGTCCCGTTGCCGTGGTGGTAGTCCACGTCCAGCACCGCCACGCGCGCGGCGCCACCGTCCCGAAACGCCTGGGCAGCGACTGCAGCGTTGTTCAGGAAGCTGTAGCCTCCCATGAAGTCGGCCCCTGCATGGTGGCCGGGTGGACGGCTGCAGCAGAACACGCCGCGCGCAGCGGACTGGCCGGTCGCCAGCAAAGCGGCAGCGCTGGCGGCGGCATCTGCACCAGCCTTGGCGGCTGTCCAGGTCCCCGCGGAAAGCGGTGACCCGTTGTCCATCGAATAAAGCCCCAGCCGTGCGGTGAAATTGACGGGCTCCACATCGCTGCGCAAAGTACGCACGGGCCAGACAGAGGGAAAAGGCTGCCGCTGGTCGTTGCCCTCTTCAAGCGCCACCCAGTCGCGCCACGCATGCTCGAGAAACGCCAGGTAACGGGCACTGTGCACTTTGGCCAACAGCGTGCGGCTGTCGGCCTGGGGCGTGCGCAGCTCGTGGCCGCGCTCGCTCAGGCGGGCCTTAACGTACTCGGCGCGCGCCGGGGTTTCAAAACACGGCACGCGCTCACCGCGGTAGAACTCGAACGCAGGGGCGTGATCGTGGTGGCTGTCGCTGAAAAAAGTAAGCATGGTGGCGAATGGTTTGGTTCGTTCATGAAAAGGAGGTGATGGTGGTTACCCGAACAGCGCAGCGCGCCGCCATCAAAGTGTGCGCGGGTCGGTCTTCAGCAACACCTCGACCAATGAGCGCAACGTCGCCTTCAGCGGCCCGGCGCCCGGTGTCATCTCCAGCGTGGTTTCGTCCATGTACAGCTTGCGGTTGATCTCCAGCTGGATGCTGTGCCGGTGCCCGGCCGGGTTGCTGTAGCGGCGCACCAGTTCCACGCCTTTGTAGGGGTGGTTGTAGGCCACGCTGTAACCCTGCGCGCGCAGGTGCTCACACACCAGTGTCGACAACGCCTTGCTGGCAGTTGTGCCTTCACGGTCGCCGACCACAAAGTCCGCATGCGCCTCACCCGGAAAATCGGTGGCGCTGCCCGAAGCCACTGCCGGCATGGAGTGGCAATTGATGTGGATGCTGTAGCCGCGCTGCCGCCAGGCGGCATCAATCGCCTGCGCCACGGCGGCGTGGTAGGGCTTCCAGCACTGCTCGATGCGCGCCTGGATTTCCGCCACCCCCAGTTTGCGGTCATACAGCGGCACGCCTTCGTCGGTGGTGCGCCAGATCAGCCCCTTGCCCAGGCGGACCTTGGACATGACCTGGGGATCATCGTCTACCGGTTCGGGCCAGGGCGCTTCCAGCAGGGACACATCCATTTCGGTGGTGTTGCGGTTGGCGTCCAGGTAGCTTCGGGGGAAATGCGCCTCAACCCAATGCGCACCCAATGCCGGCGCAAAGTCATACAGTTTTTCGACATGGGTGTCTTCTGCGCTGCGCAGCACGGCGAGCTCGCAGGCATGCCCGAAATCAGCCGGATACACCGTCCCGCTGTGCGGGGAATCAAGAACCAGCGGAGTGCTTCCGGGCAGGTAGGTAATGGAGGGCATGCACTGACTTTAGCAGCAGCACATTGGCAAACGGACGGTGGCGCTCCAAGGTTCAGCCCTTTCGCAAACTTCCGTTTGTCCTACAGGGTTTTAACTTTTAGCCCCACAACAGTGTGTGGGTGCGGCCCTTAAATTTCACAGCGGAAAGCCCGCTAAACCGCTTTTTCCAAAAGAAAAAGTGCATTCCGAAAATTCATTGATTGAAGGAACCACCATGCCATCATTGACCCGCAAACTCTCCGCAACCGTGCTGGCTGCTGCTGCCCTGGCTGCGGCCGCAGGGGCCAACGCCCAAAGCGGTTCGACATCGTCCAACACCACGTACAGCAGCAATTATTCGTTTTACGCACCGGGCTCGCGCTATTTCGGCCTGAACGTGGGC
>NZ_JBFUCA010000629.1:0-2122 GCF_056405475.1 Polaromonas sp. P1_G4 | reverse complement strand
CATCCACACAGTCGGTGTATTTGCAGCGGATGCACGATTCGGAGACGATGTGAGTCATGTTATTTGGGGCTAATCGGTGGAAACCCTCAATTTTAAGAGGATTCCGTGAGCAGGGTTAAGTCGTTGAGGGCGCGGGGCTTGATCCTGGTCAAAGGATCAGCACGGCACCTGAAGTCTTGTTCGAGGCGGTGTCCACCAGGACCAGCGAGCCCAGCATGCGCGACCGGGCATAGGGCAGGGTGGCCAGCGGCTCCTGCAGGCTCAGCTCGATGTGGCCGATGGCATTGGGCGGAAGCTCGCTGGCGTCTTCCTCGGCGAGGGTGTTGACGTCGAGCTTGTGAACGATGCGTTTGACCTTGGCCTTGACCCAGCGGTGGCCATGCAGCGCCCAGTAGACGCGTCCGGCGACCAGCGGCTCATCGTCCATCCAGGCCACGGTGGCCGAGATCTCCCGCGAGGGCTCAAAGGTATCAGTGGCCAGCAGCCAGTCGCCGCGCGACACATCGACTTCCCGGTCCAGCACGATGCCTGCACTGTGGCCGGCCAGGATGGCCTTGGGCTGGCGGGCATGGTCCAGCACCTGCGCCACCACGGCCGTCTTGCCGCTGGGGAGTATGGTCACGCTCTGGCCCGGCTGTACGCCGCCCGAGGCAACGCGGCCCCAGAAGACGCGCCGTCCTTGAGAGGTATCGGATGAAGATGAAAACTTTTCAACCCATTGCACCGGGAAGGCAAAGGCTTCGGTGGTCTCGGCGGGCGTAACGGGCAGGTGTTCCAGCAACTGCAGCAGCGACAAGCCTTCATAACCGCACCAGCCGGGTTGGGCATCCACCACGTTAAAGCCTTTGAGGGCGGACACGGGCACAGTCGCTTTCACCGGGATTTTCCCGGCCCGGGCGAATGCTGYCAGCGCTGCTTCAATGTTCCTGAAAGCCAGCGTCGGGTCTTCCACGGCGTCGAGCTTGTTCACGGCGAACACGATGGACGGCACACGCAGCAGGTTGACCAACAGCGAATGGCGGCGGGTTTGCTGCAGCAGCTCCAGCGCAGGGTTTTTCCAGTCGAGCTTGGTCGCATCCACCAGCACGACGGCGGCGTCGGCACTGGAGGCGGCCGTCACCATGTTGCGGGTGTATTGCTCATGCCCTGGGGCATCGCCAATGATGAATTTGCGGCTTTCAGTGGCGAAATAGCGGTAGGCCACGTCAATGGTGATGCCCTGTTCGCGCTCGGCTGAAAGGCCGTCCGTCAGCAATGCCAGGTCGGTTTCACCCTGGCGCTGCACGCCGGCCAGATGGTCCTGCAGCACGGCCTTGCTGTCCACCAGCAGGCGGCCGATCAGGGTGCTTTTGCCGTCGTCGACCGAACCGCAGGTGATGAACTTCAACGCAGGTTTCAGGTCGTTTTGGCCTGCAACCGTTTCTGGCTGTGCGCCACCAGCTATCAAATCAGTAGTGTGGGTACTTGTAGTCATCTCAGTCTCAAAAATGGTGGCAAGGTCTTTATCAGTGGGGGCCGCGGGTCCGGCTGTGCCGGTCCGCAGGCGCCGCCCCCTGGGGGGAGCAGGCGAAGCCTGCCCGGGGGAGAACTAAAAATACCCGTCTTTCTTGCGCTTTTCCATGGAGGCGTCGGAGGTCTTGTCGTCCATGCGCGTGGCGCCGCGCTCGCTCACGTCGGCGGCCAGCGTTTCAATCACGATCTCGGCCGCCGTGGCGGCCGGGCTGTCCACCGGGCAGGTGCAGGTGATGTCGCCGACGGTGCGAAAACGCACGGTCTTTTCCACCACCTGTTCGCCGTCGCGCGCGGGCGTGAGCTCCGTCACCGGCACCAGCAGGCCCTTGCGCTCAACCACCTTGCGCTGGTGCGCGTAGTAGAGCGATGGCAGGGCAATCTTTTCGCGCTCGATGTACTGCCACACGTCGAGTTCGGTCCAGTTGGAGATCGGGAAAACGCGAAAGTGCTCGCCAGGCTGCAGACGCGTGTTGAACAGCGTCCAGAGTTCGGGGCGCTGGGCTTTGGGCTGCCACTGGCCGAAGCTGTCGCGGTGCGAAAAGATGCGCTCTTTGGCGCGCGCTTTTTCCTCGTCGCGGCGCGCGCCGCCAATCAGCGCGTCAAAGCGGAA
>NZ_JBFUCA010000628.1:0-2125 GCF_056405475.1 Polaromonas sp. P1_G4 | reverse complement strand
GCATCAGCACGGCAGGAATCGCCACCGCATAGAAAAAGGGGTCGGTGATCAGCGGGAAATCCATGGATTCAAGCGAAAAACATCAGTTACCCAGAAGGGACGGGCGCAAGCAGCTATTAAAACAATAGCAGACCGGAACCGAGGATGTATTTCACCACAGGCCGTCCATGCAATGGCGATCGCCTCAGACGCCCCCGTGCGCGAGGGGATGCCCAGTCACGGTCTGGGCTAGACACGCTCCAGAATCACCGCGATGCCCTGCCCTACTCCGATGCACATGGTGGCCAGCGCATAACGGCCGCCTCCCTTGTGCAACTGGTTGACGGCCGTGGTGGCCAGGCGCGCGCCCGAGGCGCCCAGCGGGTGACCCAGCGCGATGGCGCCGCCGTTGGGGTTGACGCGCGGATCGTCGTCCCGCACACCCAACATGCGCAGCACAGCCAGACCTTGAGCTGCAAAGGCTTCGTTGAGTTCGATCACGTCCATCTGCGCCATCGTGAGACCGGTGAGCGCCAGCACTTTTTGTGTGGCCGGGGCAGGGCCGATGCCCATGATGCGCGGCGCCACACCGGCAGTGGCCATGCCGACCACGCGCGCCTTGGGTGTAAGGCCGTTCTTTGCGGCAGTGGCTTCGTCGGCCAGCAGCAACGCGCAAGCGCCGTCATTCACGCCGCTGGCGTTGCCGGCGGTCACTGTGCCGTCSGGCCGCACCACGCCCTTGAGCYTGGCCAGCGCTTCGAGCGAGGTTTCACGTGGGTGTTCGTCTTTGCTCACCACGATGGGGTCGCCCTTTTTCTGGGCAATCGTCACCGGCGTGATCTCAGCGTCGAAGTAGCCGGCCTTTTGTGCGGCCACGGCTTTGAGCTGGCTGGCCAGCGCCATTTTGTCCTGGTCTTCGCGGCTGATCTTGTAGTCGGTAGCGACGTTCTCGGCCGTCTCGGGCATGGCATCAACGCCGTATTTTTCTTTCATCAGCTTGTTGATGAAACGCCAGCCGATGGTGGTGTCATACACCGCGTTTGCGCGGCTGAAGGCGCTCTCGGCCTTGGGCATCACAAAGGGCGCGCGGCTCATGCTCTCGACACCGCCGGCGATCATCAGGGTGGCCTCGCCCGACTTGATGGCACGTGCGGCGCTGCCCAAGGCATCCAGGCCCGAGCCGCACAGGCGGTTGATGGTGGAGCCCGGCACGTCCATGGGCAGGCCCGCCAGCAAGGCGGCCATGCGCGCCACATTGCGATTGTCTTCCCCGGCCTGGTTGGCGCAGCCGTAGAGCACATCTGTGACGGCCTGCCAATCCACGTTCGGGTTGCGCGCCATCAGCGCCTTGATCGGGATCGCACCCAGGTCGTCGGTGCGCACGCTGCTGAGGGCGCCGCCGTAGCGGCCGAAGGGGGTGCGGATGGCGTCGCAAATGAAAGCTTGGGTCATGGTGTGTGTGCGTTGAGAGAAGTGAGATCAGGCGGCCGCAATCGGCAGGCCCACCAGTTTTTCAAGTTCGGTGTGTGTGAGGCCTTCGACGGTGTCGATCAGCTTCAGACCCTGCGGTGTGCATTCCAGCGTGGCGATGTCGGAGTACACACGCTTGACGCAGGCGATGCCGGTCAGCGGATAAGTGCATTGCTGCACCAGCTTGCTGGCGCCCTGCTTGGTCAGCAAATCCATCATCACCCAGGTTTGCCGCGCGCCTATGGCGAGGTCCATGGCGCCACCCACTGCGGGAATCGCGCCTGGCTCGCCGGTGCTCCAGTTGGCCAGGTCGCCCGTGGCCGAGACCTGAAACGCGCCCAGTACGCAGATGTCGAGGTGGCCCCCGCGCATCATCGCGAAACTGTCGGCATGGTGGAAGAAGGAGCCACCCTTGAGCAGCGTTACCGGCTGCTTGCCGGCGTTGATCAGGTCATAGTCTTCCTCGCCTTCGGCAGGCGCAGGTCCCATGCCGAGAATGCCGTTTTCGCTTTGGAGAATAACCTCGCGCCCGGCCGGCAAATGGTTGGCTACCAGCGTGGGCTGTCCGATGCCGAGGTTGACGACGGCCCCGTCAAAAATGTCTTGCGCGACGCGGGCTGCGAGCTGGTCTTTGGTACGGCGTTGGTAGGTCATGGTCATGCCGCCTTTTTAAAAC
>NZ_JBFUCA010000627.1:0-2128 GCF_056405475.1 Polaromonas sp. P1_G4 | reverse complement strand
ATGTCCATCTGGTTTTTTGAAGAGCAAAAACACTCGCTGGTGTTGATGGAATACCTCAAGCGCTTCCGCCCGGACCTCGCTCCCACGGAAAAAGAATTGCACGAAGTGCGTTTCGAGTTCGAACCCGCACCCGCGCTGGAAACGCTGATGCTGCATTTCTGCGGCGAGATCCGCCTGAACCACTGGTACCGCCGCGCCAGCGAATGGCATACCGAACCTGTCATCAAGCAGATTTATACCCAGCTGAGCCAGGACGAAGCCCGCCATGGTGGCGCTTACCTGCGCTACATGAAGCGCGCCATCAACAACTTCGGCAATGAAGCCAAGTCCGCCTTCACCAAGGTGGGCGTGCTGATGGCCAGCGCACGCCGTACCGCCCAGGCGCTGCACCCGACCAACCTGCATGTGAACAAAAGCCTTTTTCCGCGCGACACCATCCAGAGCCGCCTGCCCAACCCCGAGTGGCTGGAGCACTGGCTCGACACGCAGATCAAGTTTGACGCGGTGTGGGAGGGCAAGGTGGTCGAACGCATCCTGCACAACCTGAGTCTGCTGTTGAACCAGAGCTTCAAGACCGTGCAGGAACTGAACCGCTACCGCAAGGAAATTGCCAAGGAACTGGCGGAGTCCATCGCCGCCAAGCCGGCACCTGCCGGCGCCTGATGCACGACGTCCGCTGGCCGGGTGCCTCGGGCGGCAGAAGCCGGGTGGTAACCCGGGCCTTCCGTTAAAGTGGCGGGATGCCCAGCGAGCCCCCTACCCCCTCCTCTACCCACTTCCTGCAAAAAATAGTCCCCCGCGAAGAAGCGCGGCAGCGGCTTGCTTCAATGCCACATCCCATTGTCTTTACCAATGGGGTGTTTGATGTCTTGCACCGCGGGCATGCCACCTACCTGGCCGACGCACGCGCGCTGGGCGCAAGCCTGGTGGTGGCGCTGAACACCGATGCCTCGGCACGGCGGCTGGGCAAGGGCCCTGACCGGCCGCTCAACAACGAACACGACCGCGCCGCCATGATGGCTGCGCTGGAGTCGGTGAGCCTGGTCACCTGGTTTGACGAAGACACGCCGCTGGAGCTGATCCGTGAGCTCCAGCCGGATCTGCTGGTGAAGGGCGGAGACTACGACATGGACAAGCTGGCAGAGACCGCGGTGGTCAAGGCGTATGGCGGCAGCGCCCGGGCGATCCCGTTTGTGGATGGCTATTCGACGACGGCCCTGGTGAAAAAAATCCGCGCTGCGAGTTGATCCACTGATATCCGCCGGTATTGGGTATTGGGTATTGGGTATTGGGGGAGCCCGGCCGGCTTTTCTTCGGAGGGTGGTCGCCCTCAGGCGGACTTCGCCACCAGCACGGCGTTGGAGCCGCCAAAGGCAAACGAGTTGGACATCACCGCGCGCAGGCCCTTGGCATCGCGTGCCGCCAGCGGTATGTAGTCCAGGTCACAACGCGGGTCTGGGTTCACCAGGAAGGCCGTTGGCGGCAGTTGCCCCGCGCGCAGTGCCATCACACTCGCAATGAATTCCATCGCCCCCGCAGCGCCCATGGCGTGCCCGTGCACCCCTTTGCTGGAGCTGATGGGCAGGCGCCCGGCCAGGTCCTTGAAGGCCAGCTTGATGGCGCTGGTTTCGATGACATCACCGACATCGGTGGCGGTTCCGTGGGCATTGAGGTAACCGATGTCGGCGGCCTGCAGTCCCGCGTCTTTCAGCGCCAGCGTCATGGCGAGTGATTGCCCCTGGGCGTCGGGCTGCGTCAGGTGATGGGCGTCGGTGGTGGATGCGTAGCCGCAAAGTTCGGCCAGGATATTGGCGCCGCGCCGTTTGGCGCTTTCCCATTCTTCCAGGACCAACATGGCGGCGCCTTCGGCCAGCACCAGACCGGAGCGGTCAACCGAAAATGGACGGCACGAGGTTTCGGTGCCGTCGGCATGGGGCTTGGCCAGCGTGTGCATGGCTTGCCAGGCCTTGATGGTGCCGCGGTTCAGCAATGCCTCGGAACCCCCGGCCAGCATGGCGTCTGCATAACCGTGGCGGATCTGCCGGAAAGCTTCTCCAATGGAGGTGGCCGACGATGCGCAGGCATTGGAAACCGTGCTGCTGGGGCCCTTCAGCCCGAACTCCATGGA
>NZ_JBFUCA010000626.1:0-2129 GCF_056405475.1 Polaromonas sp. P1_G4 | reverse complement strand
GCCGTGTGCAATGTCGATGGTGATGTAGTCGGGCACCAGGCCCTCGGCGGCCAGGCGGTCCACCGTGTCGTAGTCGGGTTTCTTCACGCCCAGGGAGATCGAGGCGTAGGCGCCGCGGGCTTTCATGTCTTTCACGAACTGGACGTTGTCCAGGTCGAAGCGGTGCATCACGTAGAAGTAGCCGTTCTTCGCCATCCAGGCGCAGATCTCCTCATTGACGACCGTCTTCATGTTGGCCGGCACCACCGGGATGCGAAAGCTGCGCCCGCCCAGCGTCGCGCTGGCGTCGCATTCCGAACGGCTTTCCACGCGGCATTTGCGCGGCAGCAGCAGGATGTTGTCGTAGTCGAAGATTTCCATGATTCCCAAGCCTTTGAAAAAACTGTTGAAGAAACAGAAGGCGCTTGGACTGGACCGGTTTTGTTTGCGGGCGCTTGGCAAGTAGACAAGGCAGAAACAAAAAACCGGGCGCAATTGCTTGGGCCCGGTGATTGATTCTATGCGCCTCTCAAGCGGGCGCTACCCCGCAAAGCGGTATAGCCTTTATATGCATAGTGGCATCTTGATAACCCGGGCTTGAGGCGCCAGCCTCAGCGCACCTCGACCTCGGCCACGCGCACGGTCTCCCGCCCGCGCGCCAGCCGCAAGGTCGTCCACTCGTCACGCGCCTGCGGCGTGCCGAACCCGGTGGTAACGCGCACCATCACGGTGGTGCCGGCCGACAGCACCTGCTGGCGGTGGCCATAGAACTGCGCCTCTACGCTGTACTTGCCGGCTTTGGCGGTTTTCAGCGAAAACTCCTCGGGACCATAGCCGCCCGTGGCGTCGGGGCTCATGGCGCCGCCCTGGTGGGTCAGACGGTTCGCATAGCTGGCCCTTTCGCCGTTCGGGTCGCTCACCCACATGTCGATGTCGGTGTCGTCGCTGTCCCAGGCCATCACCACACGCAAGGCCAGCGGCAGGTTGCGGCGCAGGCGCGTGTCCACACGGCTCATGTCCAGCGCCGGCTGGCCGCTGGCGGCGGGCTGGGCGGCAATCGCGTTGAGTTCAGCCAGCGCAATCATGTTGATGCCGGCGAAGCGGCCGTTCCAGGGCTGCGACACGACTTCCCACAAGGCGTTGACGGCGCGCTGCGGCTGGCCGCTCTCGGCCAGCGCCAGGCCCAGGTCGCGCCAGGATTGCGGCTCGTTGGGCGCCAGTTCGCTGATGCGTTCGAACACCGGCACGGCCAGGTCGTTGCGGTGCGCCTGCACCAGGCGGTAGGCGTACAGGCGCAGCAGCTGGCGGTTTTCCAGGTTCATCTCGGCCAGATTGGAGAGCACGCGCAGCCCCAGCTCGGGCAGGCCGCGGTCAAAGAACACGCCGGCTGCATCCATGTAGAAAGAGCTGCTGCTCAAGTAGGCGGCGCGCTCATCCAGGTAGACGCGGTACAGCTCGTCCTTGCCGGCATTCTGCAGGCGCTTCATGTAGGGCGCGTCGGGCAGCCAGGCCTGCAGCGCGATGGTGGCTACGGGCGCTGCTGTAACCGCCTTGGCGCTGCGTTTGTCCATGGCGTCGGAGCGTGCTTCGGCCATCATGGCGGGTGCGGCTGCGGGGGCTGCAGCGGCAGGGGCAGCAGGGGCGAAGGAAAGTGGTGCTGCGGGTGCGCCCTGGGCTTGCTCGCGCGACCGCGCTGTGCCGGCCAGACTGCCCAGGCCACCCTGGCTGATGTGCTTCTCGGCCTTGGGCTCCGCATGTTTGGGTGCTTCCTTGGGAAAGTCCCTGCCCCACCAGCGCTGCTTCTCCTCAAACTGCCTCACCATGGCCTCGATGTGCGCCTGCCGTGTCTGCGTAGCCTGTGCGAGTTGCTGCTGGCCCAGCCGCGCCACTTCATCCGCCAGCTCGGGCGGGGCAGGGAGGTTGTAGCGGGCATAGTCGGTGGCCAGCTCCAGCACGATCAGCGAACTGTTGAGCCCCACGACACCGTGCGCCGCCGCGATGCGCTGAAGTTCTGCGCTGTGCAGGCCGGCATTTTCAGCCAGCTCGGCGCTGCGCCATTGGGCCCACTGCTGGCCGGGCCAGTGGCCGCTGACCGGCTTGGCGCTGACCTGCAGCGCCAGTGTGCGCTTGCGGCCGTCCGGGTGCGCCAG
>NZ_JBFUCA010000625.1:0-2131 GCF_056405475.1 Polaromonas sp. P1_G4 | reverse complement strand
CCTTGTCGCTTTGCTGCGCAGTGCTTACGCCCTTTTGTGCCGGCAGGCGGATCATCACGTCGCGTGAGGTGCCGAAATTCTGGACCTGCACATCGGCGAAGCCCAACCCCGCCACCGTATCGCGGATTTTTCCGACATCGGCAGCCTGGGTGTAATTCACCTCCATCAAGGTGCCGCCGGTGAATTCGACGGACAGGTGCAAGCCGCGCGAGAACAGGAAAAATACTGCCAAAGCGAACGTGGCAAAGCTGATGGCATTGAAGATCAGGGCGTGCCGCATAAACGGAATGTCACGCCGGATTTTGAAAAATTCCATCTGGAGTCCTTGGGAAATTCAGGAAAAAAGGGCCGGGCGTGGGCTTACTTCGCCACCGCACCCGAAGTGGTGGGCCGCCACACTGTGCCAATGGAAACCGTCTTGAGCTTCTTCTGGCGGCCATACCAGAGGTTGACCAGGCCGCGCGAGAAAAACACCGCTGAGAACATGCTGGTCAGGATACCGATGCAATGCACAACGGCAAAGCCGCGGACCGGGCCGGACCCAAAAGCCAGCAACGCAAGACCTACGATCAATGTCGAGGTGTTGGAGTCCAGAATGGTTGCCCAGGCCCGCTCATAACCTGCATGAATCGCCGCTTGCGCGGAGGCACCGTTTCGCAATTCTTCCCGCACACRCTCATTGATCAGCACATTGGAATCGATGGCCATACCCAGCGCGAGCGCCATCGCCGCCATGCCAGGCAAGGTCAGGGTAGCCTGCAGCATGGACAGCACCGCGACCAGCAACAGCAGGTTGACGGCAAGCGCCAGGCCGGAAAACAGGCCAAAAAGCATGTAATAGATCGCCATAAACGCCACGATCACGACGAAGCCCCACGACACACTGTGAAAGCCCTTGGCAATGTTGTCGGCGCCCAGCGTCGGGCCAATGGTGCGCTCTTCAATGACCTCCATGGGAGCGGCAAGCGAGCCTGCGCGCAGCAACAGGGCGAGATCGTTGGCGGCATTGATATTCATGGCGCCCGAGATGCTGAATCGTGTACCCAGTTCACCGCGAATGGTTGCCACCGAAATAGCCTGCCCTTTGCCCTTTTCGAACAGCAGGATGGCCATCGGCTTGTCCATGTTCTCGCGGCTTGTTTCGCGCATCACCCTCCCACCCTTGGCATCCAGCGTCAGGGATACATTGGGTTCCTGCTTTTGCGAATCGAAGCCGGCCTGGGCGTCCGTCAGGCTCTCACCGGTAACAAGGACCTGCTTCTTCACAATCACCGGATTGCCGCTGATATCGGGGAATTTTTCCGACCCAAAGGGCACCATGCCCCCCCCGGTC
This sequence comes from Polaromonas sp. P1_G4, assembly GCF_056405475.1. Lineage (NCBI taxonomy): Bacteria > Pseudomonadati > Pseudomonadota > Betaproteobacteria > Burkholderiales > Comamonadaceae > Polaromonas > Polaromonas sp. P1_G4. Next base: position 798 of record NZ_JBFUCA010000625.1, on the reverse strand, counting down.
ATGGCAGCACGGGCTTCAGCGCTGTCTTCCACCAGACGCATTTCCAGGGTGGCGGTACGGCCAATAATGCGCCGGACCCGGGCAGGATCCTGAATACCTGGTAGTTGCACAACAATGCGGTCTATACCCTGCTGCTGTATTACCGGCTCTGCGACGCCCAGTTCGTTGACCCGGTTGTGAAGGGTCACCATGTTCTGTTTGAGAGCCTGGTCCTGAATGCGGCGCGCCGCCTCAGGCTTGATCGTAGCCGTAAGCTTGTATTCCGTGCCTTCGGGGACCTCAGCAGTCTGGAGGTCGGGAAACTGGTCTTGAATCAGGGCTTTGGCCGATGCCAGTGTGGCAGAGTCACGCACCTTGATGTCAATGGTCTGTCCATTACGAGCGATGCCGCCGTGCCGGATATTTTTCTCACGCAGCGACGTCCGTAGGTCGCCAACCAGGGACTCGGCGCGCTTGGTTAGCGCGGCCTGCATGTCCACCTGCAGCATCAAATGCACGCCGCCTCGTAAGTCAAGCCCGAGGTACATTGGGAAAGCATGAAGCCGGGCTAGCCAGGGAGGTGAAAGCGATAGCAAATTGAGCGCAACGACATACGGAGGATCTTCGGAATCCGGCGCCAGTACTTTCTGGATCGCGTCCCTGGCCTTGAGTTGCGTATCGGTATCGCCAAACCGCGCCCTGACAGAAGTTTCGTCCAGGGCGACGGCATCCGCCGCAATACCGGCTTCCTTCAGTATTTGCTCCACTTTCGCCATCGTCGTACTGTCGATCTTGACGGTGGACTTGGCGCTGGAGACC
>NZ_JBFUCA010000624.1:0-2137 GCF_056405475.1 Polaromonas sp. P1_G4 | reverse complement strand
GCACGGCTGGGATTACATCTACGAGCCTGACGCGCAAACCGTCATCGACGACTTGCTGATCCGCTATGTGGAAGCGCTGGTCTATCAGGCGGTTGCGGAGAACATGGCGTCCGAGCAGTCTGCCCGCATGGTGGCCATGAAGGCCGCAACGGACAACGCCGGCAGCGTGATCGGCGAACTCAAGCTGGTTTACAACAAAACGCGTCAAGCGGCGATCACGAAAGAACTTTCGGAAATCGTTGCCGGTGCTGCAGCGGTCTGATCGTGGTTTAGGCCGCCAYACCCGATTTAAAGATTTAAAGAAACGAAAGAGGATTCAATCATGGCTCAAGCTCAAGGCAAGATTGTTCAGTGTATTGGTGCGGTGGTTGACGTGGAATTCGCGCGCGACCAGATGCCCAAGATCTATGACGCGCTGAAAATGGAAGGCTCCGCGCTGACGCTGGAAGTCCAGCAGCAGCTGGGTGACGGCATCGTGCGCACCATCGCGCTGGGTACCTCCGACGGCCTGCGCCGCGGCAACATGGTTTACAACACCGGCGCCAACATCACCGTTCCCGTGGGCAAAGCCACGCTGGGCCGCATCATGGACGTGCTGGGTGCGCCGATTGACGAGCGCGGCCCGGTCGACCAGACCCTGACCGCCCCCATCCACCGCAAGGCGCCTGCTTATGACGAACTCTCGCCATCGCAGGAACTGCTGGAAACCGGCATCAAGGTGATCGACCTGGTTTGCCCGTTCGCCAAGGGCGGCAAGGTGGGCCTGTTCGGCGGCGCCGGCGTCGGCAAGACCGTGAACATGATGGAACTCATCAACAACATCGCCAAGGCGCACTCGGGTTTGTCCGTGTTTGCCGGTGTGGGTGAACGTACCCGCGAAGGCAATGACTTCTACCACGAGATGGCCGACTCCGGTGTTGTGAACCTCGAGAACCTCGGCGAATCCAAGGTGGCCATGGTCTATGGCCAGATGAACGAGCCTCCAGGAAACCGTCTGCGCGTGGCGCTGACCGGCCTGACCATCGCCGAGTCCTTCCGTGACGAAGGCCGCGACGTGCTGTTCTTCGTGGACAACATCTACCGCTACACGCTGGCCGGTACCGAAGTGTCCGCACTGCTGGGTCGTATGCCTTCCGCCGTGGGTTACCAGCCTACGCTGGCCGAAGAAATGGGCCGCCTGCAAGAGCGTATTACCTCCACCAAGGTCGGCTCCATCACTTCCATCCAGGCCGTTTACGTTCCTGCCGATGACTTGACCGACCCATCGCCTGCCACGACCTTTGCCCACCTGGATTCCACCGTGGTGCTTTCGCGTGACATCGCTTCGCTGGGTATCTACCCTGCGGTTGACCCGCTCGACTCCACCAGCCGTCAGCTCGACCCGAACGTTGTGGGAGAAGACCACTACGCCACGGCGCGCGCCGTGCAGGGCACGCTGCAGCGCTACAAGGAACTGCGCGACATCATTGCGATTCTGGGCATGGACGAACTGGCCCCTGAAGACAAGCTGGCCGTGGCCCGCGCCCGCAAGATCCAGCGTTTCCTGTCGCAGCCTTTCCACGTTGCTGAAGTGTTCACCGGCTCTCCCGGCAAGTACGTCAGCCTGGCTGAAACGATTCGCGGCTTCAAGATGATTGTGGCCGGCGAGTGCGATCACCTGCCGGAACAGGCGTTCTACATGGTCGGCACGATTGACGAAGCTTTCGAGAAGGCGAAGAAGGTCTAAGGGCTCAGGCCCTGCAACTTTTTTCCATTAAGGAGCGTTTATGTCAACCACCATTCACGTCGACGTGGTCTCCGCGGAAGAGTCCATCTTCTCCGGTGAAGCGCACTTTGTCGCCTTGCCCGGCGAGGCCGGCGAGCTGGGCATTTACCCGCGCCACACCCCGCTGATCACCCGCATCAAGCCGGGCGCGGTGCGCATCGAGAAGGCCGACGGCAGCGAAGAGTTCGTGTTCGTGGCCGGCGGCTTGCTCGAAGTGCAACCGAACTGTGTCACCGTGCTCTCTGACACCGCCATTCGCGGCAAGGACCTGGACGAAGCCAAGGCGATGGAAGCCAAGGCTGCTGCTGAAGAAGCGTTGAAAAACGCAAAAAGCGATATCGATATTGCCATGGCCCAGTCCGAGCTCGCCGT
>NZ_JBFUCA010000623.1:0-2157 GCF_056405475.1 Polaromonas sp. P1_G4 | reverse complement strand
CACCTGGACCAGGTGTTACTGACCTTCGGCCTGATCTATATCTTTGAAGAAGTGCGCTCCATCCTCTGGGGCGACGATGTCCATGGCGTCACGATTCCCGACCTGCTGGGCGCCTCGATCCCGCTCACCGACAACCTCTCCTACCCGGTCTACCGCCTCTTCATGTCAGGCGTGTGCATCGCGCTGGCACTGGGCCTTCATTTCATGATCTCCAAAACCCGCCTGGGCATGAAGATACGCGCCGGCGCCTTTAACCGCGACATGGCCGAATCGCTGGGCATCAACATCAAGCTGATCCACGCCGTGGTGTTCGCGTTGGGCGTGGGCTTGGCCGCAGTGGCCGGCATGATCGCCGCGCCCGTGGCCAGCGTCTATCCCAACATGGGCTCGCAAGTCCTCATCATGTGTTTTGTGGTGGTGGTCATTGGCGGCATCGGCTCGGTGCGCGGTGCGCTGATTTCCGCCTTGCTGGTCGGCCTGGTCGATACCTTTGGCAAAGTGCTCCTGCCTTCGATGGCGGGCATGCTGGTGTATATGTTGATGGCAGGCGTGCTGCTCTGGAAACCTGAAGGTCTGTTCAAGCAATGAGCTCTGCCAAAGCAAATCTCGAAATCCTGCCGCGCGGCGTGCAGGTGGCGCTGGGCCTGGGTCTGATCGCGCTGGTCGCCTTCCCCTTCGTCGGCACCGACTTCTACACCCAGATGGTCACGCGCATGATGATCATGGCGATCTTTGCCATGAGCCTGGACCTGCTGCAGGGCGTGACCGGTCTGGTGTCGCTGGGCCACGCGGCTTACTTCGGCCTGGCCGGCTATGCGCTGGCCTTTTTAACACCCGCCGGCGAGCCTGTCAGCCTGTGGTGGACCTTGCCTGTGGCCGTGGCGGCCTCTGGCCTGGCCGCCCTCATCATCGGTTTCTTTGTAGTGCGCACGCACGGCATCTACTTCATCATGGTCACCATGGCCTTCGCGCAAATGGTGTTCTACCTCTTCTTCGACAACAAGGCGCTGGGCGGCTCTGACGGGCTGTACGTCAACTTCAAGCCGAGCGCAGCCATCTTCGGCTGGGTGCCCTTCGACCTCGACAAGAAGGTCACGCTCTACTACTTCACGCTCGCGGCCGTGCTGCTGGTTTACGCCTTCTTGCGCCGCCTGCTCTGGAGCCCGTTTGGCCGCACGCTGGCCGGCATACGCGTCAACGAGCACCGCATGCGCGCCATGGGCTTCGGCACCTTCGGCTACAAGCTCTCCGCCTTCACGCTGGCCGGCGCGCTGGCGGGTCTGGCGGGTTACCTGTGGGGTGCGCAAACGGGCTACATCAACCCCGAGCTCATGGGCTTTCACATGAGCGCGCACGCGATCATGATGGTCATTTTGGGCGGCATGGGCAATTTTGCCGGTGCCATCGTTGGCGCGTTCGCCTTTGAGTATTTGCTGCACGTCTTCAAGGACCTGCCGCAAATCGGCAGCGTCAACCTGGGCAAGCACTGGCAGCTGTGGATGGGCCTCTTTATCGTGCTGCTGGTCACGTTTGCGCCGCGCGGCATCCTGGGCTTGGTCGAAAAATTCACCCAGCGCAAGAATAAGGCGGAGGCTGGCCATGAGTGAAGTCCTCCTCAGTGCAAAGAACCTGACAAAACGCTTCGGCGGGTTGGCTGCCGTCAACGACGTATCGGTCGATCTCTGGCGCAACCACATTCACGCCGTCATCGGCCCCAACGGTGCCGGCAAATCCACGCTGACCAACCTGCTCTCTGGCGACTTGCCGCCGACCTCGGGTACGGTCACGCTGGGCGGGCATGACATCACTGGCTGGACACCCGAAAAAATCTCGGGCAAGGGACTGGGGCGCAGCTACCAGAAGACCAATATCTTCCTGCCCTTCAGCGTCTGGGAAAACGTGCGGCTGGCGTCACAGTCGCGTGCGCCGCATGCCGCGCACTGGCTCAAGCGTGCCACGAACTTCGCGGCAGTCAACACCCGCGCCGAAGAAGCGCTGGAACTGGCTGGCCTGCAACACCGCAAGCACAGCATCGCCGGCACTATCAGCCACGGTGAGCAGCGTCAACTCGAAATCGCCATGACCCTGGCCACCGAGCCGCAGGTGCTGCTGCTCGACGAGCCGCTGGCCGGCATGGGTGTGGCCGAAGCCGAGCGC
>NZ_JBFUCA010000622.1:0-2159 GCF_056405475.1 Polaromonas sp. P1_G4 | reverse complement strand
GTAGAGGGCCAGCGCAGGGCGTATTTGCAGATCGCGCGCGCGGGCGAGTGGCGCGATTCGGCCACGCGCGCCATGCCGACCGCCAGGCCCAGCAAGGTGCCCTGCACGATGCAGATCAGTGTCACCATGATGGTCATCTGCAGGCCGCGCCAGAACAGCACGCTGTACTCGGCAATGATGTCGGCCCGGAACCAGCCGAACCAGAGGACGTGTTCCATAAGGAGGTGTCCTGATGTTTACTGGGCGGGCAACGCGGGAGCGTCGGCCTGGAACCATTTCTTGTAGATGGCGGCGTAGCTGCCGTCGGCCTTGACGGCGGCCAGGCCTGCGTTGAGTTTGTCCTGCAGCGCCTTGTTGCCCTGTTTCACGACGATGCCGAAGTATTCCTTGGGAAAGCTCGCGTCGCTGACGGTCTTGAGCTGTTTGTGTTCCTGGGCGCGAAAGGCGATCACCCCGTTGTCGCCGATGGCGGCGTCCAGGCCGTTGTTGGCCAGCTCGGAGATCACGACCGGGGTGCTTTCAAAGCGGCGGATGTCGGGGTTGGTCTTGCCGAATTCGCGCGAAGCCATGTCGTCGCCGGTGCTGCCGGTGACCACGCCGATTTTTTTGCCGGCAAGGTCTTTCAGGCTCTTGGCCGTGCTGTTGCTGTGCACGGCGATCAACTGGCGGGCTTCGAAGTAGGGGGCGGTGAAGTCGTAGGACTGCTTGCGCTTGTCGTTGATGGTGACGCCCGAGATGACCAGGTCCACATCGCCGTTGTTGAGGGCCGCGAAGATGCCGGTCCAGGGGGTGTTGACGATCTTGATCTGCAGGCCGGATTTCTGGGCGATGGCTTTGATCATGTCTACGTCATAGCCGACAATTTCCTTGGTCGGGCTTTCATAGGCAAACGGACGGTAGGTGGCGCTGGAGCCGACGACCAGCTCCCTGTTTTGGGCCTGGGCTGCGCCCAGCGCACAGGTAAGCAAGCCGGCTGTCGCGGCAATTTTTTGCAGAATGTTCATGGTTGTGTCCAGAGGATCTGAGTGAGGGAAACGCTCGCCGGCTCGCGGAGAGGCCGAAAAGCGAAAGTAGCCAATGGTAACGCGTGCAAAAGCCGTGCCTGGCGCGTTCCGGGCAGGGTTTTCGCGGGGGACGATGCAGGGATGGGCGGGCAGCGGGCCCGCGATGCCTGACCGGTTCTAGGCCCTGAGCTGTTTGTTAAAAAACGCCAGGGTGCGCTCCCACGCCAGCTTGGCCGCGGCGGCGTCATAACGCGGCGTGGTGTCGTTGTTGAAGCCGTGTTGCGTGCCCGGGTACTGGTAGGCGGTGTAATTCGCACCTGCCGCCTTGAGTGCCGCCTCGTAGGCAGGCCATGCGGCATTGATGCGCTCATCCACCGCAGCGAAATGGATCAGCAGCGGTGTCTTGACCTTGGCGGCATCTTCCGCTGCCGGCAGGTTTCCGTAGAAGGGAACGGCTGCGCTGAGCTCCGGCAGGCGCGTGGTGAGTGTGTGCGACATGCCGCCGCCATAGCAGAACCCGACCACACCCAGCTTGCCGGTGCAGTCGTCCCGGCTCTTGAGCCAGGTGGTGGCCGCCACGAAATCCTCCACGCACTTTCGCTGGTCCAGTTTGGCGAACAACTCGCGCGCCTTGTCTTCGTCGCCGGGGTAGCCGCCCAGGGGGGTGAGTGCGTCGGGTGCGAAGGCGATGAAGTTGTCCAGCGCCAGCCGGCGGGTGATGTCTTCAATATGCGGGTTGAGGCCGCGGTTTTCATGAATGACAAGCACGCCGGGCAGTTTGCCGGTGGCATTGGCAGGCCTGGCCAGATAGCCTTTGACTGTGCCTGAGCCGGCGGACGACGGATAGCTGACCATGTCGGTCTTGATGCGTTTGTCATCCCGGGCAATTTGCTGCCCCGCGGCAAAATCGGGGCTGAGGGCGGCCAGCAGGGCTGTTGCGGTCAGGCCGGCGGTGGCGAATTTCTGGGCGCGCTCCAGGAACCCGCGCCTGTCAATGGTGCCGTGGACATAGGCATCAAACAGAATCAGCAGTTCCTGGTCAAAATCCTGGGCGGTCTTGCGTGGCATGTTGGGCTCCTGCAAAAAATCGAGCATACCGATTCGTGGCCTGCGTGGCAAAGGTCATCGTCAACCCGCGGGGCCGCAGTGTTTTGC
>NZ_JBFUCA010000621.1:0-2160 GCF_056405475.1 Polaromonas sp. P1_G4 | reverse complement strand
CCATTAACCGCCAGTCTTCGGATTTGCTGGAAATTGCAGAAACTGTTTCGTCACTCAAACTCCAGCAGAATGCGGCGCCGGCTGAAATTTCGGCATCCGGTCAGCTGGTGATGTTGACCCAGCGGATTGGTAAGTCTGCCAATGAGTTCCTGACCATGGAGGGCGTGAGCCCTGAAGCCGTGTTCCTGCTGGGCAAGGATTTGAACTCGTTCAAGGAAATTGCGCAGGGTTTGCAGGAAGGCAGCCCCGAGTTGCGCCTGGCCGGCTCCAAAGATCCGCAAACGCGCGAGCGGCTGGAAGCCCTGATGGCGCTCTATGAGCAAACCCGTGTGCAAGCTGGTGCCATTTTGGGTAACTTGCAGGGCCTGGTGTCTGCCCGTGAAGCGCAATCTTCGATTATTGCGGACAGTGAGCCCCTCCGCCGTGGCCTTGAGGATTTGCAGGGCAAGTTGTCGCTGCAAACCGGTCTGAGCGTTTTGTCGCTGGCCATCCTCGCGGGTGCTGCTACCTTTGCCCTATTGTGCGCAGCTGGCCTGGCCAAGCTGCAGGTGGAAGACAGTAAGCAGCGTCAGGCTGTTGCTGAAACCCAGCGACAGGAAGCGAAAGGGCAAGAGCAGGACGCCAAGCGCGTCAACGACGCCAACCAGGCCGCCATTTTGCGGTTGATGAACGAGTTGCAGACAGTGGCTGAAGGTGACTTGACGCAGGAAGCGACTGTGACCGAGGACATTACCGGCGCTATCGCCGACTCGGTGAACTACACGGTGGAAGAGTTGCGGCAGCTGGTGGGTAACGTACAGAACACGGCGACCCGCGTTGCGCAAACGACGGCCCAGGTGGAAAGTACCTCTACCGAACTGCTGGCAGCGTCCACTGAGCAGCTGCGCGAGATTCGTGAAACCGGCCAGTCAGTGCTTGACATGGCATCCCGAATTAACGAGGTGTCCACACAGGCGCAGGAATCTTCCCAGGTGGCGCGCCAATCGCTGACCGCCGCCGAATCCGGCCTGCAGGCTGTGCAGAACGCCATCGGCGGTATGAACTCCATCCGCGACCAGATTCAGGAAACCTCCAAGCGGATCAAGCGACTTGGTGAGTCCTCGCAGGAGATTGGTGAAATTACCGAACTGATTTCAGACATTACCGAACAGACCAACGTGCTGGCACTGAACGCCGCCATTCAAGCCGCGTCGGCCGGTGAAGCCGGACGAGGCTTCTCCGTGGTTGCGGAAGAGGTGCAGCGACTGGCTGAACGTTCCGCAGATGCTACGCGCCAGATTTCGGCCCTGGTGAAAGCAATTCAGACCGACACGCAGGATGCCGTGGCCGCTATGGAACGCTCCACGCAGGGTGTGGTTGAAGGGGCCAAGCTGTCCGATAACGCGGGTACCGCRCTGACCGAGATTGACCAGGTGTCACGCCGGCTTGCTGACCTGATTGAGCAAATTTCAAACTCCGCCTCCCGCGAAGCCGCATCGGCGAACGTGGTGGCCGGCAATATTCAGCACATTTTCGCGGTGACGGAGCAAACGGGAGAAGGTACCCGTTCCACGGCACAGCAGGTGCGAGACCTTTCCCGCATGGCCGAAGAGCTTCGCCAGTCGGTGTCCCGATTCAAGATCGCCTGATGCCAGCTTGTCGTGCGCTGAACGCAGCTTTCGCCCTTGACACCGATTCCTGAACCGGCCCGTTATCTATGCAATCCAACGTCCCGAACTCAACAGCTGCCGAGCTCGACCTCGCTGTCAATGACCTGGGCCCCCTGGCCTGGGTACTTGACGAACTTCGCAAGTCGCTGGACGGTGCTGCCAAAGCGCTGAAGCGTTTTGTGCGGGACGCAGAAGCCGCGCGTGGGTCCGATCTTGCGGCGCTTGACGCCAGCCAGTTGCGCATCGCACGGCAGCAACTGCATCAGGCCGTGGGCGCGCTTGAAATGGTGGGCCTTGCGGGGCCAGCCTTGGTGTTGCGGGCGATGGAAGCTGCGGTACAGAAATTTGTGCAGCAACCTGAGCAATGCAGCCAGGACGCTGCCGGAAAAATCGAACGCGCCAGTTTTGCGCTGACCGAGTATCTTGAAGGTGTGCTGGCCGACAAGCCCGTGTCACCCGTTTCGCTTTTCCCCCAATACCGTGATGTGCAGGAATTGGTGCGGGCCGACCG
>NZ_JBFUCA010000620.1:0-2161 GCF_056405475.1 Polaromonas sp. P1_G4 | reverse complement strand
ATCCGTATCCATCCAGCCTTTTGGCTTTCCGGACTTGCTCTCGATCTGCGCGGCTGCTGCATCGCCGATGTTCCGCGCGGTGCCCTTTGCGTCACCCTTGAACTGGCTCAGTCCCCCTGCGCTGAGGCCAAGTTGTCTGGCGATGCGGCCCAACATGCCGACAGGTGATTCGCCGGTGGCCAACTCCTTCTCGCTGAACTCCCGAATGATGATCAGCAGGTTGTTGCGCCGGTTTCTATTGACGTTCTCGGAGTCCATGTGACGTGGTTGCAACAATCCAGATTATTTTGCATCGACCCGTTGACGATGGTGTAAAAAGATTTTACATTACCTTTCATCGCTACTTTGGCATCAACCCTTTCCACACACTCATCATGAAACCGATAGCCGCCAACGCAAGAAACAACCCCTCCGTCTGGGGTGGTGCTGCCGTGCGTCGCCGTGACGTTCATCTGGGCCAATGTCGTGGGCTGAGTTCTTTTGCGTTGTCCATTTTGCGGACCGCCATGTCCAAGCAGAACCACGAGGATTCCACACAACCGGGAGAAGGAGACGCCTGAGCGTACCTTCTAAATCTCTGACACCCAGAGGCCCGGTATCCGCAAGGAACCGGGCCTTTTTGTTTTTCCCTGACGGTGATCGTGCCGTCGATGCGCTTCAAGCGCGGGAGTCTTTAAAAATTTGCAGCGGGACAGCAGCCAAACACTGGATGGCAGCGAGTTCCGCAAAAATTGCGGACATAGCTCAGTAGGTAGAGCGTGAGCCTTCCAGGCTCAATGTCGTCGGTTCGAAGCCGTCTGTCCGCTCCATTTCGGGTGTGCCTGTTTCACGTCACCTGCGCGAGACCGAGGAGACGGTCTGGTGGCGTGTGTGCTGGCAGCCGGGGTTCATGGCCCCGGAAATGCAGTGCAGTGGGAGACCCCGGTTCGGCTTCATGCCGGCCGCTCACATGCAGGTACAGCCGAAATGGATTCAGTTTTTAGCCCGCGTAGCTCAGTCGATGGAGCGGTAAGGCAGTCGCCTTGTAAGCAGCAGGTCGGCCGTTCAAATCGCGACCGTGGGCGCCAGGGTATTTGTCACGTTCGTCTAGTGGCTCAGGACACAAGATTTTCATTCTTGTAGACAGGGGTTCGAATCCCCTACGTGACGCCAATTCCAGCGCTGGCAGCCAGGTAATTGGCTGGCAGCTGTTCAGTAAAGAAGCGCAGTGCTCGCAAGAGCGTAGTGCGGAAACCGGCCTCAAAGATAGGGTGGCACCGGAACTCGTAACCGGGAATTTTTGGAAGATTGGCCGAGAGGTTCAAGGCACTCGCTTGCTAAGCGAGAGCCCATGAAAGTGGGCTCATGGGTTCGAATCCCCTATCTTCCGCCATCTCTTTGATGGGCCGTTCGCCAAGCTGGTCCAAGGCATCGGGTTTTGATCCCGACATTTCGGTGGTTCGAATCCATCACGGCCTGCCATTTTTTCGGGTTGCATAGCTCAGTGGTAGAGCAGCGGGCTCATAACCCGCCGGTCGTTGGCTCGGTCCCAACTGCAACCACCACCTGCATCACCCAAGCCATTTGCGCGCATAGCTCAGCGGGACTCAGAGCGCGACCCTCCGAAGGTCGAGGCTGGCAGTTCGAGTCTGCCTGCGTGCAGCAGCAATAACCCAAATAGATTTTTCTCGCGTTAGCTCAGTCCGGAATCAGAGCATCTGCCTACGAAGCAGAGGGTCGGAAGTTCAAATCTTTCACGCGAGGCCATTCAGTTTTCATTCAGCTCGATTCAAGCCGTGTGTGGCGCAGTTGGTAGCGCGCGTGCTTTGGGAGCATGAGGTCGCAGGTTCGAGACCTGCTACATGGAGCATCTTCATTCCGGTCTTCTTCATTCTTTTGGTCTGTTAGCTCAGCTGGTAGAGCACTTCCCTGTCCAGGATGTGGTCACGGGTTCGATTCCCGTACAGGCCGCCACCATTCATGCCGTGCTACCTCGGTCGATGGATCGATAACCCCTTGCGCCGGATCGAATCCGGGCTGGACACCAGATAAATGCTCAAGTGGCGGAATCGGAAGACGCGCCTGCTTCAAAACCAGGTCTTTTGGGAGTTCGAGTCTCCCCTTGAGTACCAGAACAGTTTTCAGCCCCGGTGGTGGAATGGGAAGACACACTGGCCTTAGA
>NZ_JBFUCA010000619.1:0-2177 GCF_056405475.1 Polaromonas sp. P1_G4 | reverse complement strand
GGTGTCAGCAACCACTTTTTGAAGGAAACACCGTGAAATACCTTTGCCTCGCCTATTACAACCCCGCCGAATTCGCCGCCATGCCGCCCGCCGACATGCAGGCCCTGGTCAGCCAGTGCCCGCCCAAGGACGCCCAGCTCAAGGCCACCGGCCAGCTGCGCGTCAGCGCCTCGCTGGGCGAACCCGCCATTCGCCTGCAGCCGCGCGGCAGCAAGACGCAGAAGATCGACGGCCCGTTCACCGAAGCCAAGGAGCTGGTGGGCGGCTTTTTCATCATCGACRCTGCCAACCCGGACGAAGCCGTGAAAACCGCCTCGCTGCACCCTGCCGCCACGCTGGGCGAGCAGGCCGGCTGGCGCATCGACATGCACCCCATCGATTTCTTTGAGCAGTACGACGGCAAGGCCTGAGGCGGCTGGCTGGCGCCTGGCCGGCCTTTTTGGGCCGTTTTCAGGCACAAAAAAGGCCTCTAACCCAATAACAACGGGCGCAAGCAGCTATTGTTTTGATAGCGTTTACGTGTGAACTGAAAACTGGCCTGAGTGCCTTTTGGGCACAAAAAAGTGCCAAAAACAGGCATTTTCAGGCATCGAAAGTACCTGAAGCCCAATAAGGGCGGGCGCGAGCAGCTATTAAATTGATAGTGCCATCCATCGCTCCCGCAGGCCACCGACGCGCCATGCGGGCGACGGCCGACCCCGCTCGGCTCAAATCTGCACCCGCGTTCCCAGCTCAATCACGCAGTTGTTGGGCAGCTTGAAAAACCCCGCCACGCTGCCTGCGTTGCGCGACATCAGGGCGAACAGCGCCTCGCGCCAGTGCACCATGCCCGAGCCGCGCGTGGGCACCACGATTTCGCGGCTTAAAAAGTACGAGGTCTCAAACAGGTTGATGGGCAGGCCCTGGGCCTTGCACAGCTCCAGCGCTTTCGGAATGTCGGGCGTGTTCTTGAAGCCGTAGTTCACCTCCACCCGCCAGAAGCCCGGCGCCAGCGGCTGCACCTGCACGCGTTCGGCAAACGGTATCCACGGCACGTCATGAAACACCACTGTCAGGATCAGGTTGCGCTCATGCAGCACCTGGTTGTGCTTGAGGTTGTGCATCAGCGCCTGCGGCACCGTGTCGGGGTTGGCTACCGCATACACCGCGGTGCGCTGCACGCGGTTCACGCTGTCGGCCGACAGCGCCGTCACAAAGGGCAACAGCTCCGGGTCGTCGTGGCGGATGCTTTCTACCAGCAGCTCACGCCCGCGCCGCCACGTCGCCATCACGGTGAAGATCGCCACACCCAGCACCAGCGGAAACCAGCCGCCCTGCATGAACTTCAGCATGCACGACACCACCAGCAGCAGGTCAACCGCCACAAAAGTCACTGTCGCGGCAATCGCCAGCGGCAAGGGGTAGCGCCAGCCCTGGCGTATGACAAAGAAGGTCAGCAAGGTCGTGATCAGCATGGTGATCGTCACCGCAATGCCATAGGCTGCCGCCATGGCCGACGAGCTGCCAAAGCCGAGCACCGTGGCCAGCACGGCGGCCAGCAGCAGCCAGTTCACGCCCGGCATGTAGATTTGACCGGCCTCGCGCGCCGAGGTGTGCAGCACGCTCATGCGCGGCAGCAGGCCCAGCTGTATGGCCTGCCGCGTCATCGAATAAGCGCCTGAAATAACAGCCTGCGATGCAATCACCGTGGCCAGCGTAGCCAGCACCACGGCGGGAATCAGCCACGCTTCGGCAAACATGCGATAAAACGGGTTTTCCAGCGCGGCCGGGTCGCGCATCAGCAGTGCGCCCTGGCCCATGTAGTTAATCGCCAGCGCCGGCAGCACCAGGCCGCCCCACGCAAACTGGATGGGTCGCTTGCCGAAGTGGCCCATGTCGGCGTACAGCGCCTCCGCGCCGGTAAAGGCCAGTACGATGGCGCCCACCGCCACAAACATGTGCCAGCCCTGTGCGCTTAAAAAGCGAATGGCGTTCAGCGGGTTCAGCGCGGCCAGTATGCCGGGCTGCTGCGCAATCTCCAGCGCACCGGTAAAGGCCAGCACACCAAACCACAACACGATGACCGGGCCAAACAGCTTGCCGACCAGGCCCGTGCCATAACGCTGCACTGCAAACAGCCCCACCAGCACCGCCATGCAGACCGGCAGCACATAGGGCTTGAGCGCGGGCGTCACCAC
>NZ_JBFUCA010000618.1:0-2190 GCF_056405475.1 Polaromonas sp. P1_G4 | reverse complement strand
AAGCAGGCTGCGTAGCCGGCTGCGAAGAGCTGCTCGGGGTTGGTGCCGGTTCCGGCGGTGCCGGGCGAGCTCAGCGTGACGTCCAGGCGGCCGTCGTCGGTCTTGGACTTGCCGTCACGGCCGCCGGTGGTGTGGGCGTGGGCGGTGTAGAGAACTTTTTCGAGTGTGGTCATGGTGGCTTCCTTTGGAAAATACCCCGGATCGGGGCGGGTTAAAAATTCAGTGAAATGGTGAAAGAAATCAGCCGGTGAGGCGGTTGCGAAACGACTGCACCTGCTGCGTCAGCGACACCAGCTCGGGAATCGAGCACTGGGTGGCGCTCAGGATGCAGCCCGGAATCTTTGCGGCCCTGGCCTTGAGCTTGCGGCCGGCTGCCGTCAGCGTAATGTGAACGCGGCGCTCGTCTTCCACTGCGCGAATGCGTGAAAGCAGCCCGGCAGATTCCATGCGCTTGAGCAGCGGGGTCAGCGTGCCCGAATCCAGGTAAAGCCGTTCACCGAGTTCCGAAACCGTCAGGCCGTCCTGCTCCCACAGCACCAGCATCGCGAGGTATTGCGGATAGGTCAGCCCCATCTCTTCGAGCATGGGCTTGTACAGCTTGGTCATGGCCAAAGAGGTGGAATACAGCGCAAAGCACAGCTGGTTGTCCAGCTGCAGCATGGCGTCAGTGGCATTTGCGGTGTCGGTTTTGTTGGGCATGGATGAATTATAGCGAACAATTGAATTGTGTGCAAGTTAATTGTTTCCAGGTGTTCCGTGCCGATTCCCAGGGGCTTTGTACCGGGGCCGCCTGTACCGGGAGCACACCACTAAACTTGAGGCCATGCAAACACCCAGCACCGCGCGCGCGGCAAAGCCTTCGAAGGGCTCAGGAAAGCCCGCATCCGCAGCACAAATCATCGAAGAACTTCGCCCCGGCCAGTCCATCGAGCTGCTCAAGGAACTGCACATCCTCACGCGCGAAGGCAAGCTCAACCAGGACACGCGGCGCAAGCTCAAGCAGGTCTATCACCTGTACCAGTTCATCGAGCCCTTGCTCAATGAGGTGGCTGCGGAGAAGGCGGACTTCACCCTGGCCGACCACGGCGCCGGCAAGTCGTATCTCGGCTTCATCCTGTACGACCTGTTTTTTAATGTCGCGCACCGCGGTGAAAAAACCGCAGGCCATGTGTACGGCATCGAAACCCGCGCCGAACTTGTCGACAAGTCACGTGTGCTGGCCCAGCGGCTGGGTTTTTCGCGCATGTCGTTCCTGAACCTATCGGTGCAGGAGGCCACCACTTCGGCTGAACTCCCGCCCACTGTGGACATCGTCACCGCCCTGCATGCCTGCGACACGGCCACCGATGACGCCATTGCATTCGGGCTGGCCAAAAACGCGCGCCACATGGTGCTGGTGCCGTGCTGCCAGGCCGAAGTGGCCGGTGTGCTGAAGAAAAGCCGTGCCCTGTCACTGTCTCGCACGCCGCTGGCCGAACTGTGGCGGCACCCGCTGCACACGCGCGAATTCGGCAGCCAGATCACCAATGTGTTGCGCTGCCTGCAGCTCGAAGCCAACGGCTACCAGGTCACGGTGACTGAGCTCGTGGGCTGGGAGCATTCGATGAAGAACGAACTCATCCTGGCCAGCAGGCCCGAGCAACCCCAGGCCGGTAAAACCCGTGCCGCCCAAGCGCGTTTGCGCGAGGTGCTTGAAGAGCTGGGTCTGGGTGAACTGACGGCACGCTTTGCGGTGCAGGCCGAGCCGGCCTAGAAGCCTAAAGCAGGGCCGGCGCTTCGCTGCGGCGTTCTGCCGCCAGCACGCGAATGGTGGCAATCAGCTGGTGCTGTGCCTCGGTGGGCGCCATGTCGGCACGCAGCGTCAACCCCACCAGCTCTTCGGTGCCCGCCATGCTGACGGGCAGGCGCACCAGCGTGCCGCTCTCCAGGTCCGGCCGCACAGCCCCCAGCGGCGCAAGCCAGACCGCATCGCTTTGCAGCGCATAGCCGCGTGCGATGGACACCGACAGCGTTTCGACCAGGCGCATAGGCGGCGGCAGGCCGCGCGTGAGGAAAAAGCTGTCGGCGGTATGGCGTATGGCCGTGCCCTGCGTGGGCAGTATCGCGGGGAAGGCCTGCAAGCCGGCCAGCGGATCGGCCTTGCGCCCGGCCTGCGCCAGCAGGGGGTGGCCGGGGCGCACTGCCAATACC
>NZ_JBFUCA010000617.1:0-2190 GCF_056405475.1 Polaromonas sp. P1_G4 | reverse complement strand
ACCTTGGGCGATACGCGTGGCACCCCATCATCCGGGTTAAAGAAGGGAGTGACCTTGTAGCCGCCATTGAGCCTCGTGCGTATCAGCGTCGCCATGAACCGGAGAATGGACAGGGTGGTGCTGACCGGCATGGCTTTTGGCCTGCCTTTGGCGCTCTTCATGCCGACTTTCATGCGCACGGGGCCGAAAGCGCTGTCCAGACTGGTTGACAGATCTTTCAGGCAGTTGTGCAGCAGACCGACATGCGAGACCTTGAAGTCGCGTGCCGTGTTGCCGATCGGCGTATTGCAGCAGCTGGCATACCAGCGCAACATGCCCCTGTCACTGAGCGACATGCAGGTGAGTGCCTCCTGGCCATGGGTGAAGGTGACGTGCTGGGGAAGCGTGGCGATCACATCCGATCCACCCATCTCATCCAGAATCTCGTCGGCCTTGCCCAGGAAGTGCGCGTAAACCTGACAGTCTTTGCAGTAGCAGACGCCGCGGCATACCGATTCGGTGTGACTGACATGGCCGCGGAGTGTGCCGCATTGGCAGCGCAAGGGGTGATTCATGTGAGAGCCCTGTTTGATGGGTGAGCCATTTAACATTCAGACGCGTGGAACCCCGAGTTCTTGTCTGGCAGGGCAGTCCGGTCATTGCGCGTACGGTGTTTCCTGATGCCGACGAGTGCAATAGCTCCCGCGGTCTGCGTCGTAACCATGACCAGTGGGTAAAGCAGTCCGATACCGAGTGTCGCCACGATAAAACCGGTGCTGGCGTAAAGCGTGGATTCACGTTTGTATTCTGAGCAAAGCGCCAGGACAAGGCCAAGCCCGGCAAGAATGAACGTAAGGCAGGTCAACCAGATAACAGCGTTGGCGTCATTCAGCGCAAAGACGCTGCTTGGCCGAAGTTCGGCAATATAGCTGCGTTCTTGCCGCACCATGCCCAGCCGGTTCAGCGCGTTCAATAGCTTGCCCCCGAAGAGCACACCGCCGGCGCGATGAACGCACCACAACGCAAGAAACAATGAGAAGGCGACGAGGGCCGAGGCAAACGACAGTTTCCCCAAAGACACTCTTTCGCCGGCACCGAGCAATCGCTTAAGCATTCTCAGCGTGCGAAGGGTAGAGATGTTTGCAGAATCGCCACTCATGCACCGGCTGGTCATCAATGTAGGCTGTAGGCTTTGGCAGATAAGCTTCAAAACACTCGCTGATCCCTAGTTCGATGGCTGTGGTTCGGCAGTATTCAGCGCCTCCCGAGCTCCAGAGAAACAAGGTTGCGCCTTCGGATTTCAGCCGCCTGACCTGGGTAATTACCGCAGGCATGGGAATACGCTTCGCACCAACGGACCTGACCATGGTGTCGTCGACATCGATAAAAACGACTTGTGGGGTCATGGGTGTTGAACCTTTGTTTGACCCCGGAATATGTGTGACGCCAGGAGCCACAAGGCTACCGGCAGCAAAAGTGCGGCGGCAAGCACCTCCGAAAGAATTGTGACGTTGGCGATCAGAGGATGAAACTCGATGGGGGCCAACGCATAGTGGCCCAGGCCGTCAAAACCTAACGCCGCGTAAACAGCCATCAGCAGCAGGCCCATAGCCAAGAATTTTTTGCGCATGAGCAGCAAGCCAACGGCACCCACCGAAGTGATGGCAGCCCACACCCCATAAACCTGCGCACGTGTTAGCCAGGCCGGCAGGTTCGGATATTCGCAGATGAACTCGGCGTTGTGGCTGAAATGGCCGAGACTGGCGAGGAAGTAGGCTGCTGTCAGGGCGAGCAGCAGTTTGGGAAAGTCGTTGAAGCTGCGAAAGAAACGCATCGTTCAGGCCTGTGGTTAGAGGGGTGAAGCCCGCAGGCATCTGGCCTGTGGGTTACCAGTCTAACCAACCGGGCAGCCGCGCCGCTCGACGGCCTATTGTTCGCTAACTCAAGCCAGCGTATACGCCGTCTTCACCGTCGTGAAGAACTCCTGCGCATACTTGCCTTGCTCACGCGGGCCGTAGCTGGATCCTTTGCGGCCGCCAAACGGTACGTGGTAGTCCACGCCTGCCGTCGGCAGGTTGACCATGACCATGCCGGCCTGGCTGTGGCGCTTGAAGTGGGTCGCGTATTTGAGGCTGGTGGTGGCGATGCCGGCTGACAGGCCGAATGGCGTGTCATTGGCGGTGGCCAGCGCGGCTTCGTAGTCTTTTACCC
>NZ_JBFUCA010000616.1:0-2194 GCF_056405475.1 Polaromonas sp. P1_G4 | reverse complement strand
GAATTGGCCAGCGCGATCGAATCTCATGGTGGTCAAAGTCGAGTGGCTGCTGGGTGCCTTATCTGGTCGTGACAGTAGATTGCAAACGCCAGCTTATGCCGCAGATGTGGCTGCATACATTTCGTTAAGCATTGAAGACCGCCCGGCCATAAGTGCGGCGTAGACTGCTCATCCGCGCACCTCGCGTAGTCATTGAAGGAGGCTCCCATGGCTGAGTTGGTTGCCGGGGCGAAGATGCCCATTCGACGCCCCGCAGCGGAGGTTTTCAGCGCGTTTGTCCAACCTGATCTCATCACAAAGTTCTGGCTGAAAAGTACCGCCGGTCCGCTCGCTCAAGGTGCTCAAGTTGAGTGGCAATTCATGGTTCCCGGCGCCACTGAGCGTGTGCGCGTCACTGCATTCGATGCGCCGCGCCGCATTGCGTTCTCCTGGCTGGAAGGCGGGCTGGACGTCGATATGAATTTTCTCGCCGAACAGAAAGATTTCACCGTTTTCAGTGTTGAAGTCCGGGGCTTTCAGGGCGAGGGCGCCATGGAGCAGGTGGTTAACGCCACCGAAGGGTTCAGCATTGTCTTGTGCGACCTGAAGGTTTTTCTTGAAACGGGGCGCCCGGCAAATCTGGTGAAAGACAAGGCTGAGTTGATACACCGAACCCGCGACACCTGAACTCCCATCGGGAATTGCCTGGAAGCGTGTGCTTCGGCGCGAGATGCGGTACGCTTTCGCGATGACCGATATCAAGCCCGCAACCTTCCCCGATGACCTTGAGCATGTCGTAGCCATCCTTCGGGAGTACGTCGCCAGTCCAAGCGTAAGCCTTGCCTTCCAGAATTACGAAGCGGAGTTCGCTGCATTACCCGGAAAGTACGCCGCGCCCGATGGTCGCCTGCTTCTCGCGTGGAAGGGGCCAATTGTCGTCGGGTGTGCCGCGCTTCGCCGCGTTGACGCAACCACCTGCGAAATGAAGCGCGTCTACGTGCGGCCGGATGCGAGAGGCGAAAGCCTTGGCCGCCGGCTCATCGAGCGCATCGTCGATGAGGCGCGGGCTGCCGGCTACTCCCGCATCTGCCTCGATGTCCTGCCCGAGTTTTCCGCCGCACAGCACGTCTATGAAACGCTGGGCTTTCAGCCGGCGCCGCCCGTCACTTTCAATCCCGTTCCCGGCACCAAATACCTGGCCCTCGAACTTTCCCCGTCACAGATGCGATCTGAGACTTACYGGTTTCCCGCAAAGCGCTACGGTTGGGGCTGGGGCCTTCCAGCCGTGTGGCAAGGCTGGGCCGTCATGGCGGTCWTTGCCTTCCTGATTCTGGCCGGTGCCGTGTTCCTGCTTCCAGGTCACGGTCAAGCTCTATTCGTCATGTATTCGGCGCTTCTATGCGCCTTGCTCGTAGCCGTCTGCTGGCTAAAAGGCGAGCCCCCGAGCTGGCGCTGGGGTGGCAAGTGAAGTCACAGATGAATCCCACTCTTGCCGTCGCCGTACTCGCTATCGCCGCAAGCGGTGGCGCACTCGCCACCGGCTCCCTGTCGTTCGAAAGTGCCGGCTACGTTCTTGACTTCGAAGTCGGGCAACAGGAGCACCCAGTTCTGGCTGGTGTGTCATTTGCCGCACCTGGGGCGGGCTCGAGTTCGATGCTTCGGCCGCCGCATCTGGTGGTCGTGGCATTTGATACAAAGGCAAAGATTCTGCTCGTTCGCTACAAAAATCCCGGAGACAGCAAGTTGCCGCCAGATTTCGAACTCTCAGTCCGCGGCAATGACGGTCTCTTAAAGTTGCCGAATCGCTCGGTCACCGGCAGGTTCAACTGGGAAATGTGAGCTGAGAATGCCACTCGCCGCATAACGCCAACGTTGAGTGCCGCAACGCGCATATGTTTCACCTTTACGATCACGAAACTTCTGGCAATGCCGGCAAGGTCCGCCTGCTGCTGGTCTTCCTGGGCATTCCGTATGATCGAACCCTCGTTCCCTTAACGGTCGATCATTTCAGCCGCCCTCGGTGGCCTGTTTGTATTGAATATTGGACCCCATCATGAACAAATTGCTTGTCTTCCAGCTCACGGTTCAAAGCTCCTATGTCGGCAACGTTGAGCATGATGCTGAAGGTGATCACTTCGACACGGTTCAGTGGTGGTTCTCGGAAAACGAGACCTGGCGCATCAAAACGTTTGCAATAGACCAGGACATCCACACG
>NZ_JBFUCA010000615.1:0-2195 GCF_056405475.1 Polaromonas sp. P1_G4 | reverse complement strand
GATGCAGCCCGGCGACGCCCTGACAATATTCAACGGCCAAGGCAACGGCCAGCCCGGCAGCGAAGGGGAATTTGCAGCCACCGTCGAGCGCATGGGCCGCAGCGATGTGGAGGTCCTTATCGGCGGCTACACCGCCACGGCACGCGAAGCCAGCCGCTCCATTCACCTGGCCGTCGGCATGCCCGCCAATGACCGCATGGACTGGCTGATTGAAAAAGCCGCCGAATTGGGCGTGGCCAGCATCCAGCCCTTGATGAGCGAGCGCAGCGTGCTGCGCATCAAGGGTGAGCGAGCCGACAAAAAAATCGCGCACTGGCGGGGCGTCGCCGTCGCGGCCTGTGAGCAATGCGGCCGCAGCCGCATACCACCCGTTCACGACGTCGCTAACCTGTCTGACTGGCTCAAAGGCGCGGGGCAGGGCGCAGCTGGCGGCACCCGGCTGCTACTCTCATTACAAGACGGCAGCCGGCCGCTGGCCGAAGCGGTGGCCGCAGCTGRTGCCGGCGCACTGACCTTCCTGAGCGGTCCCGAGGGCGGCCTCAGCGCGGCTGAAGAGGCTGCGGCCATGGCTTGCGGCTTTGCGGCCGTCACCCTCGGCCCGCGCGTGCTTCGGGCCGAAACCGCACCGCTCGCCTGCCTGTCGTTTCTCGCACTGACAAGCGGCACGCCATGAACCGCAATCTCTGGCTGCTGGCCGTCTGCCAGGGCCTCTTTCTCACCAACAACGTCACCTTCATCGCCATCAACGGCCTGGTCGGCCTGAACCTGGCGCCGCTGGGCTGGATGGCGACACTACCCGTCATGGGCTACGTGGTGGGTGGCGCGCTGTCCACGTCCGTGGTGGCGCGCACGCAAATGCGCTTCGGGCGCAAGATTTCCTTCCAGCTGGGCCTGCTGGTGGCCGCCGCCTCGGCCCTGCTGTGCTGCTATGCGGCTTACAGCAAAAATTTCTGGCTTCTGGTGGCCGCCACCGTGGTGGCGGGCTACTACAGCGCCAATGCGCAGCTCTACCGCTTTGCCGCGGCCGAGCTCGCCCAGCCTGCTTTTCGCGAAAAAGCCATTTCCCTGGTCATGGCAGGCGGCCTGCTGGGCGCCGTCGCCGGGCCCAACCTGGCGGCCTCTACGCGGGGGCTGACCGACGTGCCCTTTGCAGGCGCCTACCTGGCGCTGGCCGGCGTGGCGCTGCTGTCGATGGCGCTGCTGGCATTCATCCGGTTTCCGCCGCCGCCCGAGGCGCATGCCAGCCGCGGTGGCCGGCCGCTTCGCGAAATCATGCGGCAGCCGATCTTCATCGTGGCCGCCGCAGCCGGTGCCCTGGGCTTTGGCGTGATGAACCTGCTGATGGCGGCCACGCCAATTGCGATGCAGGTTTGCGGCCTGCCGTTTTCCAGCGTCGCGCTGGTGCTGGAGTGGCACGTGATCGGCATGTTCGCACCCGGTTTTTTCACCGGTCACCTGATCCGGCGCTTCGGCACTTTGCCCATCATGGCGGTGGGTCTGGCGCTCAATGGGGTGTGCGTGCTGATCGCGCTCTCGGGCGTGGAGCTCAAGGAATTTCTGGCGGCGCTCTTTTTACTGGGCCTGGGCTGGAATTTTCTTTTCACCGGCAGCACCACCCTGGCGCTTGAGACCTATCGGCCGGAAGAAAAAGACAAGGCGCAGGGCGCGCTCAATTTCTGTATTTTTGCCGTGCTGGCGGTTTCCTCGCTGGCCTCCGGCGTGCTGGTGACCACCCAAGGCTGGGCGCTGTTGAACCTGGGGTCGCTGCTGCCGCTGGGGCTCACCGCCGCCGCGCTGGCCTGGCTTGCAGTCGGCCAACGCAAGGGACAGAAGGCCTGAGAACCTGGTTACGCCTCGCACCGTGTCCGACATTGCGGCCAGGCTGGGCATGGAACCCGGCGATGCCGCCAGTTATTGCTATTGTTTTTATAGCTGTTTGCGCCCGTTCTTATTGGGCTGAAGCCGAATTTCTCTTGAGATTTTCTTAACCGCTAGAAGCGGGCGTCCAGCCAGGCCTTGAGCGTGTCAAACACCGGCTCCGACTCGACTTCATTGAATATCTCGTGATAGAGGCCCTCAAAGCACCGCGACGTCACCATGCCGGCGGTCACGGCCGGTGAGTTGGCCGCGTTTTCCGCGAAAGCGCGGCTGCCGGCCGGATTGACAAGCCGGTCCGCACCCGCATACATCAGCAG
>NZ_JBFUCA010000614.1:0-2196 GCF_056405475.1 Polaromonas sp. P1_G4 | reverse complement strand
CGTGAGAAAGAAGTTCCCCAGCGGACTGAAAGACGAGTAACCAGGCCAAACCCCGCAACGCTGTCATGGCATGGTTTCCACGGGAGATGAGCGCACTCTCGAAGCGATGGGGTCGAACGGAATTGCCGGAGTGGTCATGGCAAGACCCACCCTGGAAAGTTCAAGGACTGGCAAAAAGATCCCCTTGCGGCCACTCCCGCACCGCATTCGCCGCGCCCCACAGGGCCTGGTCGATGTCTTTGAAGAAGGCGCGGCGCCCGGATGGGTCCGGCCTGGAATTGAAGGCCACTACCCATGCATAGCCTTGCCGGGTCCGAAGTGCCAGGGTCTGCAGGCCCGGCTGGCTGCCTGTGTGCCACCAGTTATCGCCCTTGTCACTCCTGACGACGTGGATGCCTGCCGCATAAAAGCTGCGCGGATTGCCGTCTTTTTCCAGCATCGGCTCGCTGCGCATGGTTTGCAATGACTCCTCATTCAGAAGGCGTTTTCCCCGTGCGCCGTCGATCGCCAGGAAAAACTTCAGCACATCTGTTGGCGTTGCAATCCAGGCGCCCAGTGCGTCCATGTTTTCGATGGAGTAGGAGCCGTAAGGACTGGGTACATTCGCGTTCGTAACACCCGGTGCGCCCCGCTGCAGCGGTTCTCCGGGATACGCGTAGTACTTCGTCTCGCCCTGCCGGCTCTCGGTGTTGCTTGCAGCCTGAAAGCCTTTGCCGGTGGACGGCCTCAGAAACTCCCGGCTGCTGAAGGCGCGGTAGGATTYGCCGGTGACGATTTCCACAACCCTTCCGAGCATGCAGTAACCGGTATTGGAATAGGCGAAGCGCTCGCCGGGTGTGAAATCCAGCTTGTCCTGCAGGGAATCCCGGATGATCGCATCGCAGGTAACGGGCGCAACGCCTTGCCGGCGGGCAACGTCCCTGAGCCGGGGCTGAAAAAACGGATCACCAGAGCGCTCCCGATCGAACCCGCCTGAATGCTGAAGCAGGTGCCGGATGCTGATGTCCCTGACGCGCAGGTCAGCGGGGGCGGCGGGCGCTATCCCGGCTTTCTCGAAGAAGGGCAGCACCGGGTCGTCCAGTTTCAGCTTTCCATCCTCTGCCAGCTTGAGCACCATGACCGCCGTCAAGGTCTTGTTGATGCTTCCCATGCGGAACAGGGTTTGCGGCGTCATGGCTTCCTGCTTGTCCCTGTCGGCATAACCGTAGCCTTTGGCAAGGAGCAGCTTGCCGTCCTTGGCCACGACCAGGCTGGCGCCCGGGACATCGTGTTTCTTCATGACCTCCAGCATGGCCTTGTCGAAGGGCTCGAGGTGGGGCAGTGACTGCCCCACCTCGAGGCACCAGCCCCACGGCGAAACGAACGCCAGCAAGGCGCCTGCCAGGCCACGGGAGACCTGGCGGCGCATGGTGGAAACACTGCTGGACAGCGTCGTATGCATTTTTTGGGCCGTGGGGTTGTCCGCGCAGTCTACGAGGTCGCCATGCGGTTGCTCTTTTCGCCTAAAAGCGCGGTAAATCGGGATACTTGATCTGCCCGCCCCGAACCAGCATTTTTCCGTATTCGGCGCAGCGGTTCAGCGTTGGGATCACCTTGCCCGGGTTGAGCAGGCCTTTGCTGTCGAACGCGCGTTTGACACCGAACATCTGCCCGTTTTCCTCGGCGGAGAACTGCACGCACATGGAGTTGAGCTTTTCCACGCCCACGCCGTGTTCGCCCGTCACGGTGCCGCCCATCGCGACACTGGTTTCCAGAATGTCTGCACCGAAGAGTTCGCAGCGGTGCAATTGATCGGGGTCGTTGGCATCAAACAGGATCAAGGGGTGCAGGTTGCCGTCGCCCGCGTGGAATACGTTGGCGCAGCGCAGCTGGTATTTCTTTTCCATCTCTGCGATAGCCAGCAGGATGTCGGCCAGCCGCTTGCGCGGGATGGTGGAGTCCATGCACATGTAGTCGGGGCTGATGCGTCCCGATGCGGGGAAGGCGTTTTTTCGGCCACTCCAGAAGCGCAGGCGTTCAGCCTCGTCCTGGCTCACCGCAATGGCCGTGGCGCCACAGCGGCGCAGCACGTCGGTCATGTGGCCGATTTCTTCTTCAACTTCCTCTGGCGTGCCGTCGCTTTCGCACAGCAAAATCGCGACCGCGCTCAGGTCGTAGCCCGCATGCACAAAGTCTTCCACCGCGGCCGTCATGGGC
>NZ_JBFUCA010000613.1:0-2198 GCF_056405475.1 Polaromonas sp. P1_G4 | reverse complement strand
CTGTTGAAGTTTCATAAGGTGCCCGCATCGCGTTGTGGCGCCAGCTGTCTGACAAGAGGTATTTTTGCGCTCTGTCTTTGGCTAACACCGCGTGTTACAAAGTGTTAACAATGTCGACGACTGGCGTCCGCAAGTCAAGCCGAGGGCTCTTTAAAAGCGGAATTTTTTC
This sequence comes from Polaromonas sp. P1_G4, assembly GCF_056405475.1. Classification (NCBI taxonomy): domain Bacteria; kingdom Pseudomonadati; phylum Pseudomonadota; class Betaproteobacteria; order Burkholderiales; family Comamonadaceae; genus Polaromonas; species Polaromonas sp. P1_G4. The sequence continues at coordinate 2,029 of NZ_JBFUCA010000613.1, read as the reverse complement.
ATGAAAACGCGGCCAAAATGATGTGCTTCGTGAGTATTCAACGTGGACGCTACAGGCGAGAACTGGCCGTGGTTGGGATTTTTACTCGAAGACGCTGGCAGCGCCGGGAAGCCTGCACTGGATTTGCACCTGGCAAACGTCAATTCCTGCTAAATGTTTCTTGATGTAACAGATTGATGATTTTGGCCAGCGAAGAAAGGTGTTGGCATGACGCGAATCCAGCATGGCGCGATGCCCGCGCAACTGGACTTCAGTGACGCGAAAGCGGGGGCCCGCATCGGGCCCATCTGGCATGCGCCCCGGCCTGCGCGAACATTGGGCAAGCGTTGAGGGGGTTGCTGCTGTTCTTACGGGAAAAGAGCCCGCAGGCCAGACAGGGCGAGCGCAAGCAGCTATTAAATCGATAGCGATGCAGCTGCCTTGCGCAGGTGCTTGTGGTTTAGCGGCACGCGGTTGAACAGATGCGCGCGTTACTTTCCACCATTTCCGCCACCGTTGCCTCCGCCATTACCACCGCCGTGGCCGCCTCCATTGCCTCCACCCTGGCCGCCATTGCCGTTGCTGCCGCTTTTACCGGACTCTTTTCCGGCGCCCAGGCCTTTGCTGGAGGCGTGAGCCGTGGCGACATTGCTGGCATGAACGGCATGGACGCTGTCATTGGCTTTCTTGCCACTTTTGGAGGTATGCGAAGCGCTCACGACGGCGCCCAGTTTCACGCCCATGCTGTTGGCAATCTGGCCCCAGCCAATGCCGTCGGCCTTCTGGGACAGTAAGCCGCCCAGTGTGGCCGAGAGCTGTGAAGGCGTAGGGTTGGTGATGCCTTGTTTGGCCAGCGAAGTCTTGGCCAGCGCAAGGGCAATATTGATGTTGCCGTAACCCATTTTTCCGGTGGCCGGCGAAAGGCTTGCGGCTGGCGCGGTGGCGTTGGGTCCGGTCGGGCTGGGGCTCAGCGAGATCGGTGTGCCCGTGCGCAACCCCTCAACCAGTGACTCGGCGTTTTGGGGTGAGCCGGCAAATGCGCTGTAGCGGCTCGCCAGCTTTGCGCCTTCCGGATTCCCGGCCGTGGTGCTCACACCGGCATCTGTTGTTTGTGCGGCAAGGGCAAGACCGCCGGCCAGAAACATGGCAGTGGCCGTTGCGGCGATGGTGATGGTTTTTTTGATCAGCATGGGGTGCCTCGCTTTCTGAATCAACCTGAAGCAGGCCGGACCGCGACATGCGGTGCGGCTTTTTTTATCTTAAAGGCCGTGCGGCACCGCTCGGCCGTCTTCCGGCGCCGTCCTACGGCCAAGCCCGCCAAAAATGAAGCCGCAGCGCTAGGCGCGCACAAAATAGATGAATGTGGTGCCCGGAAAAATATGCCGGTAGACAGGCCGGGCAATAACCCGCGCCAGATTTTTGGGCTGAAGCAGGCCCGAGGCACTGTTGTACAGCCGATAGAGTTTGGGGCGCAGCGGTTTCAGGCCAAACTCTTTTCCGAAGGCGACGAGCGATTCATGGCTGAACGCGTTGATGTGTTCGAGCGGGGCAATGGGCATCTGGTCGTCGGGCGACAGCGCGCCGAAATCTTTCCCCTGGCTGATTTTTTTCAGCGCGGCAGCCGCGTTGGGAACGCTGATCTTGATGACCCCGTCTCCTGACAGGGCATCGCGCAGTTTCTCGAGCACCAGCCTGGGTTCCGTCAGGTGTTCAAAGACCTGCTCCGTATTGATGAACCTGAACCTCCTGGCCGGCAGGTCGGCCAGGCCGACAACCCGCAGCCCTACGGATTTGCCGTGGCGGGCGCGTTCTTCGGAAAGCTCCACACCCCATACATTGCAGCCAAATCCCATGGCCATCTTCGACCAGTGCGCCCAGCCGAAGCCGAAGTCAAGCGCGTCCAGTTCCCCCGGCGGGAGCCCGAAGTATTGAATGATGAACTGGACCTGCTCGGCCAGGTAGCGGTATTCGTCCAGGCTGTAATTTCTGTGCTCGCGGTCCAGCTCGGTGCCGGGAACCCAGTCGTTGTAGATCTCGCCCAGCAAGGGGT
>NZ_JBFUCA010000612.1:0-2222 GCF_056405475.1 Polaromonas sp. P1_G4 | reverse complement strand
AAGCCCGTCAGGGCTTTGTCCTGCAAAAAGCCGCGCAAAGGTCCTGCGCGGCTTTTTTTCTGACCAAGGCAGACTGGGCGGGGTGAGGTGAAAGTTTCTGCCGGGGCCGATCTTGGTATCCTTGGCGGCTTGAGTCGACGGCTTATTCCTTCAAGGAGGCCCGGCTTCTGGATGGCATCTACAGGTGCTATGAATTTGATAGCTGTTTGCGCGCACCAGTTGTGCCTCAGGAGTGTTTTTATGCATGATGGTGAAGATTCGGCGTTCCCTACCGAAGCGGTGGTGATACGCAAGCGACGCAAGGGCATTTACATATTGCCCAATTTATTCACGCTGGCCGCCCTGTTTGGCGGCTTTTACGCCATCGTCATGGCCATGAACGGGCGCTTCGACCAAGCCGCCATTGGTGTGTTTTGCGCCATGATTCTCGACAGCCTGGACGGCCGCGTCGCCCGGATGACCAACACGCAAAGCGCTTTCGGCGAGCAGATGGATTCGCTCTCGGACATGGTGTCTTTCGGCGCCGCACCGGCGTTGATCGCCTACGTCTGGGCCTTGACCAGCCTGGGGCGGTGGGGTTGGATAGGCGCTTTTGTGTATTGCGCCTGCGCTGCGCTGCGCCTGGCTCGCTTCAATGTGAACACGGCCGTGGTCGACAAGCGCTTCTTCCAGGGTCTGCCGTCGCCCGCCGCGGCGGCATTGGTGGCCGGCTTTATCTGGCTGATGACCGATGCGGGAGTCAGTGGGCTGGAAGTGCGCTGGGTGACCTTCGGCCTCACGCTCTATGCGGGCCTCACGATGGTCACAAATGTGCCGTTCTACAGCTTCAAGGACGTGCAGATGAAGCGCAGCGTGCCTTTCGCCGCCATTGTGTTGATTGCACTTGGGATCGCCGTTATCAATATTCATCCACCGRCCGTGATGTTCGGCCTGTTTGTGCTGTACGGTTTTTCGGGCTATGTGCTATACGGCTGGCGCAAGGCCAAGGGCCAGCAGACCAGCGTGATCTCGACGTCCACCGACGAACCCGACGAGCGCGGCCTTCACAAATAATTGTGGTACATTGAGCAGATGAAACAAATTTCGMTAGCACTACTGCTATCTGCCAACGGGCGGAGACGGTAGCGCACGCGTACACCTGATTCAACGGCCCGTTTGCACCAGCAACGGGCCGTTTTTCTTTGGGTTGCTGGTTTTTTTGTAATCTTTGGGGTTGACGAAATGACCATGTTGAAAACACCTTCCAGCAAATACCAATCCTTCGCGCCAGTCCGACTGGCCGACCGCACATGGCCCGATGCCGTGCTGACGCAAGCGCCCATCTGGTGCAGCGTGGACCTGCGGGATGGCAACCAGGCGTTGATCGAGCCCATGGATATTCCTCGCAAACTGAGGATGTTCCACACCCTGGTGAAAATCGGCTTCAAGGAAATCGAGGTGGGCTTTCCGTCCGCGTCCCAGATTGAATTCGACTTTCTCCGCCAGCTCATCGACGGCAATCTGATTCCCGACGACGTCACCATCCAGGTGTTGACGCAGGCGCGCGAGCCGCTGATCCGTCGCACTTTCGAATCGCTCAAGGGCGCCAAAAAAGCCATCGTCCACCTCTACAACGCCACCGCCCCGGTTATGCGCCGCGTGGTGCTGGGCATGAATGAGGACGAGATTGTCCAGCTCGCGACCGACAATGCGCGGCTCTTCCAGCAACTGGCAGCGGCACAGCCTGAAACGCAATGGACGTTCCAGTACTCACCCGAGATGTGGTCGGGCACTGAGCTCGCGTTTTCCAAGCGCGTGGTTGATGCCGTGACCGAGGTCTGGCAGCCGACGCCCAAGCGAAAATGCATCATCAACCTGCCGTCCACTGTGGAGCATTCCACGCCGAATATTTTTGCCGACATGATGGAGTGGATGCACCGCCACCTGGCCAGGCGCGACGCCATCGTGATCTCGGTTCATCCCCACAATGACCGCGGTACGGGCACTGCGGCCGGCGAGTTGGCCTTGATGGCTGGCGCCGACCGCATTGAAGGCTGCCTCTTCGGCAACGGCGAGCGCACCGGCAATGTGGACCTGGTGAACATCGCGCTCAATCTCTACACGCAAGGCGTGTCGCCTGGGCTGGACTTCTCGGAAATCGACGAAATTCGCCGCACGGTGGAGCATTGCAACCAGCTGCCCGTGCATCCCCGCCATCCTTATGCAGGCGACCTGGTCTACAC
>NZ_JBFUCA010000611.1:0-2226 GCF_056405475.1 Polaromonas sp. P1_G4 | reverse complement strand
GTCGATCGACTGGCTGAAAACGAAACATCTTCAAGGACGCATGACCGGCTCCGGAAGTGCTGTATTTGCGCAACTGCCGCATGGCACGGATTTGACGGATCTTTCAGGTTTGCCTGATGACTGGATAGTCCGGACATGCAGCAATTTGGAGGCGCATCCTCTGGCTGGTTGGTAAAATAACCGCTCTTTGAAATGCGCTTTCAAGCGACCTAAATGGAAAAGTTTATAGGTCTGTTGTTGGCAACAACAACTGTCCTGTGTAGGGGTGTCGCCAAGCTGGTTAAGGCACCGGATTTTGATTCCGGCATTCGCAGGTTCGAATCCTTCCACCCCTGCCAAATTATTCGCCGTGGGCCGTAGCCCCGGTGTTGCGGTCCCGCCCGGAGCGGGCCCGTGTGACTCCTGACAGACCCGCGTGATGTGTATCAGCGGGTCTGTGTGTTTTTGGAAACAGGCAAGCGGCGCTCACTGCCAAGCCCCGTTGCAGCGTGTTGTCCCCGTGCGTATTTTGCTCCGATAAAAATTTCAGCCACGTTCAAGTCCTTGTAGCAGCTGGGCCCCACATGCAACCGCACCATCCCGACTTCATGGTTTTCACCGGCAATGCCAATCCGAGCATGGCCTCCGATATCGCCCAGCACCTGGGCATTTCACTGGGTGCAGCCCATGTCGGCCGCTTTTCGGATGGCGAAGTCACCGTCGAGATCCAGCAGAACGTTCGGGCCCGTGATGTGTTTGTGGTGCAGTCGACCTGCGCACCGACCAACGACAACCTGATGGAACTGCTGATCATGGTTGATGCGTTGAAACGGGCTTCGGCCGAGCGCATCGCCGCGGTGATTCCGTATTTCGGCTATGCCCGGCAAGACCGCCGCCCACGTTCGGCGCGGGTGCCGATCACAGCCAAGGTGGTGGCCAACATGCTGCAGGCAGTGGGCGTGTCGCGTGTTTTGACGATGGATCTGCATGCCGACCAGATCCAGGGCTTTTTTGATATTCCGGTCGACAACATTTATGCGTCGCCGGTGTTGCTGGGCGACCTGCGCCAGAAGAATTACACCGACCTGATGGTCGTGTCGCCCGATGTGGGCGGCGTGGTGCGCGCCCGGGCGCTGGCCAAGCAGCTGGGCTGCGACATGGCCATCATCGACAAGCGCCGCCCCAAGGCGAACGTGTCCGAAGTGATGCACGTGATCGGCGACATTGAAGGCCGCAACTGCGTGATCATGGACGACATGATCGACACGGCCGGCACGCTGGTGAAGGCGGCTGAAGTGCTGAAAGAGCGCGGCGCCAAGAAGGTTTACGCATATTGCACGCACCCGATTTTTTCGGGCCCGGCCATTGACCGCATCGCCAAGGGCGACGCACTTGATGAGGTGGTGATTACCAACACCATTCCGTTGAGCCCCAATGCCGTGGGTTGCACAAAGATTCGCCAGCTCTCCGTGGCGCCGCTGATCGCTGAAACCATTCAGCGCATCGCCAAGGGAGAGTCGGTCATGAGTTTGTTTTCGGACCAGGACAACCTGTTCTGATCTGAAGCAAAAAGTAGCTGCCCTCGCTCCATGATGTTTGTCATGAGGCAAAAGCAGCTTTTTAAACCAGAACGAGACTGGTCGCGGTCCGTTCTTTATTGGAGTTGATTATGAAATTCGTCGCTTTTGAGCGCGCAAAGCAGGGCACGGGTGCGAGCCGCCGTCTCCGCATCACCGGCCGTACGCCCGGTATTGTTTACGGTGGCACCGGTGAACCCACGCTGATCGAGCTCGATCACAACGCGTTGTTCCACGCCATCAAGAAAGAAGCGTTCCATGCTTCCATCCTCCAGATGGAACTGGCAGGCAAAGAACACAAGGTTCTGCTGCGTGACCTGCAAATGCACCCGTACAAACAGCAGATCCTGCACATCGACTTCCAGCGCGTGGAAGCCAAGACCAAGATGACCGTGAAAGTGCCCGTGCACTACAGCGGTGAAGAAGAGTCTCCAGCCGTCAAGACGGAGAACTGCCTGGTCAACCACGTGATCACCGAGTTGACCGTGTCCTGCTTCCCTGCAGACATCCCCGAATTCATCGCCGTCGACCTGAAGGGCCTGAAGAAGGGCTCGCCGCTGCACATCAAGGACATCACCCTGCCAAAGGGCGTGAAGTTCGTGGCCAAGGGCCAGGACAACCCGGTTCTGGTGTCGGTGTCTGCCGTTTCCGAAGAAGCCGAGGCCGATGC
>NZ_JBFUCA010000610.1:0-2226 GCF_056405475.1 Polaromonas sp. P1_G4 | reverse complement strand
AGCGTGCTGTCGGCCTCATCGCGGTTCAGCTGCGGCGTGAGGGTGCCACGCACATCGGGCAGTGTGGCGAAAGCGCTCACGATCAGCGACACCGGCGAGGTGACTTTCTTGCTGTCAGCGCCCTCGCTCCACACGGTGCGCATCGACAAGGAATCCTTGCCAACCGGAATCGACACGCCCAGCGCCGGGCACAGCTCCATGCCGACGGCCTTGACGGTCTCGTAGAGCGCCGCATCCTGGCCGGGCTCGCCGCAGGCGGCCATCCAGTTGGCTGACAGCTTGACACGCGGCAGCTCAATGGGCGCGGCCAGCAGGTTGGTGATGGCCTCGGCGACCGCCATACGCCCCGAAGCGGCCGCGTTGACGGTGGCCAGCGGCGTGCGTTCGCCCATGCTCATGGCTTCGCCCGCAAAACCGCTGTAGTCAGCCAGCGTGACAGCGCAGTCGGCTACCGGCACCTGCCAGGGGCCAACCATCTGATCACGGTGCGTGAGGCCGCTCACGGTGCGGTCGCCGATGGTGATCAGGAAGCGCTTGGACGCGACGGTCGGGTGGCTGAGCACCGCAATCGCACTTTTCTGCAGATCGACGCCGGTCAGGTCGATGGGTTTGATCGTGTGTTTGACCGACTTCACGTCGCGGTGCATTTTGGGCGGCTTGCCGAGCAACACATTCATCGGCATATCCACCGGCGGGGCCGCGTCTTTGTCGGACAGCACCAGTTGCTTTTCTTCCGTCGCAATGCCAATCACCGCAAACGGGCAGCGCTCACGCTCGCAGAAGGCCTGGAACTGCGGCAGTGACTCAGGCGCAACCGCCATCACATAACGCTCCTGGCTTTCATTGCTCCAGATTTCCTTGGGCGAAAGGCCGCTTTCTTCCAGCGGCACGGCACGCAAATCAAACTTCGCACCTCGCCCCGCGTCATTCACCAGCTCAGGAAACGCATTGGACAAACCGCCGGCGCCCACATCGTGGATCGCCAGGATGGGGTTGGCCGCACCCAGTTGGGCGCACTGGTTGATGACCTCTTGCGCGCGGCGCTCGATTTCAGGGTTGCCGCGCTGCACCGAATCAAAGTCAAGCTGGGCCGCATTCGCGCCCGAAGCCATGGAGCTGGCCGCGCTGCCGCCCATGCCGATGCGCATACCAGGGCCGCCCAGCTGGATCAGCAGCGTGCCGGCCGGGAAGAGAATCTTCTTGGTGAGTGCCGCATCAATCGTGCCGACACCACCCGCAATCATGATGGGCTTGTGATAACCCCAGCGCTGGCCGCCGACGGTCTGCTCATATTCGCGGAAGTAGCCGTTGAGGTTGGGCCGGCCGAACTCGTTGTTGAACGCTGCGCCGCCCAGCGGGCCTTCCGTCATGATCTGCAGCGGGCTGGCGATGTGTTCTGGCTTGCCATAGGACGTGGCGGCGTCGTCAAACAGCCTGGACACGGTGAAGCCCGTCAAGCCCGCCTTGGGCTTGGAGCCGCGGCCGGTTGCGCCTTCGTCACGAATCTCTCCGCCCGCACCGGTCGACGCGCCAGGGAAGGGAGAAATAGCCGTGGGATGGTTGTGCGTCTCGACTTTCATCAGCACATGCATCAACACGTCATCCGTAGCGCTATAAGTTTGATAGCTGCTCGCGCTTGTTCCTGTTGGGCGAGGGGCCGGTTTTGTACTAGTTTTGGCATAAAACCGCTGTGTTTTATAGCCTTCCATGACCGAAGCGTTGTCCGAATAAGCCACCACCGTGTGCTGGGGATGCAGCTTTTCGGTGTTGCGGATCATGCCGAACAGGCTTTTCTCCTGCGCAACGCCGTCAATCGTAAAGTCGGCGTTGAAGATCTTGTGGCGGCAGTGCTCGCTGTTGGCCTGGGCGAACATCATGAGCTCAACGTCGGTCGGGTTGCGTTTGAGCTGGGTGAAGGCGGTGACCAGGTAGTCGATTTCATCGGCTGCCAGCGCCAGGCCAAATTCGGCATTGGCGGCTTCCAGGGCCGCTTTGCCACCGGCCAGCACGTCGATGGTCTGTAGCGATGCACCTTGCAATTCGGTGAAGAGGCCGGCAGCCTGCGCGCGATCCAACATCACGCTTTCAGTCATGCGGTCGTGCAGCAGGCCGGCGACCTGCTCGCGCTGGGCATCCGTCAGGGCCGTTTTGCTGAAAAAGCCGCTTTTCAAGGTAATGCGGTATTCGGTGATGCGCTCAATGCGTTTGATGGCCAGGCCGCAGTTG
>NZ_JBFUCA010000609.1:0-2231 GCF_056405475.1 Polaromonas sp. P1_G4 | reverse complement strand
AGCAGGTCCAGCATGACTTCCTGCTTGAACTCTTTTTTGATCTTGGCGCCCACGCGTTCGCGGCCGGTTTCTTCCTTGTATTTTTCGATGCGTTCTTCCACCGCGGCCTTGATGGCGGACGAAGGCACAGGGCGGCGTTCGGTGCAGAGGCGGGCGATTAACTGGCGGCCCACGCTTTCGAGCAGTACGGTGCTTTTGTTGCCGCGCGGTGGCACCCAGCCACTGGATTCAGGCTCTGTTGCGCCGCAGGGAACGAAACGGTGGGACTGGAAAATTTCTTCAAGCACGTCCAGCGGAGGAAGCACAAAATCGTCGGCAATGCGGAAAAAGATTGCGGTGTTGAACATGAAATCCGGGGAAGAGGTTAAAAAAGAGACTGCCGGAAGGCCGATGAGGGGGCGGAAAATCCGCGGTGAGAACCAGCCGGATACAGAGAAATTCTACCGGGCGCCCTGTCTGCAGAATGTAACGGCCGGCAAGGGCTTGAAGACCTTCATTCAATATCAAACGAATGGATGCCGTAGGCACCCTTGCGGCGGTCTTCGAAGTACTGCTCCAGCGTCTGCTTGACCGTCTTGAAGGCAATTTCGTCCCAGGGAATTTCGGCCTCAGTGAACAGTTTGGCCTCCATGGTCTCATGGCCTGGATTGAATTCGGTGCTCAAAAGCCGAGCCCGGTAATACATGTGCACCTGCCCGACGCGCACCACGTTCATAACCGTGAAAAGGCCCTGCATTTCATATTGGGCGCCGGCTTCTTCATCGGTTTCACGGGCTGCGCCCTGCGAGGTGGTTTCGCCCAGCTCCATGAAGCCGGCAGGCAAGGTCCACTTGCCCCGGCGCGGCTCGATATTGCGTTTGCAGAGCAGCACTTGCGCGCCGTCCTCGCCCCAGCTGGGCACGGTGCCGACGACATTGAGCGGGTTTTCGTAGTGAACCGTGTTGCAGGCCGGGCAGACGGCCCGCTCTTTCGTGTCACCGTCGTCCGGCAAGCGATAAGCCACGGCGGTGCCGCAGACGCGGCAGTGGTTCAGGGGCGGACGTTGCATCAGATGAGTGTAGCGGCTTTGCGCCGGCCGAGGCCTGCCAGGGGGCACTGCAGGCCCCCCGCAGTGCTATAAAAAACGTAGCTGCTTACGCCGATGCTTATTGGGTGCATGGCCTATTTTGCTTACCCTTCCTATTTGAGTGACGAGTAATTCACCGGGACCCAGGCGTATGCCTTGCCCGCGCCCTTGCGCACATGGCCAAGGCCAGGGAAGGCGATATGCGCCGCGCCGACCAGGTAGCCATTTTTGGCGGCATCGGCGTAGGCCTTGGCGCGTTCCTTGGCGGCCGGTGGGGACTCGGAGTCAAACTTGATGGTGACCTCCGGGTTGTCGAACTGGACTGCCGCCACATGCATCAGGTCGCCCCACAGCATCAGCTTCTCCCCCTTGCTTTCCACCACATACACGCTGTGGCCGGCGGTGTGGCCGTGAGCGGGCTGCGCCTTCACGCCGGGCACGAGCTCGGTGACGCCTTCAAAGGTCTTGAGCTTGCCGGCCGTTGCGTAAGGCTTGATGGACGCCATGGCACCCTGGAAAAAGCCTTGGGATTCTTTGGGCGCTGCGTTCATTTTGGCTTCATCCAGCCAGAAGTCGGCGTCCGCCTTGTCCACACGCACAACGGCATTCGGAAACGCCATGGCGCCGTTCACCACCAGGCCGCCCACGTGGTCGGGGTGCATGTGGGTGATATAGATCTCGTCGACCTGCTCGGGCTGGTAGCCGGCGGCTTTGAGGTTGGCCTGCAGGCTGCCCAGCGTCGGGCCGAAGAGGCCGGACGCACCCGTGTCGATCAGCACCAGCTTGCTGCCGGTGTTGATGAGGTAGGCATTGACTGAAGTCTCGACTGCGTCAGGTAAAAAAGAACGCTTCAGTGCCGCGCCGACTTTCGCCGGCGTTGTGTTGGTGAGCAGGTCTTTCACGGGCAGCTTGACAGTGCCGTCCGACAGGGCGGTGACTTCAAAATCGCCCAGYGTGACGCGGTAGTAGCCGGGCGCCTGGCTCTTGACCATGGGGCCGGCCGCAAAAGCGGGCAAGGTGAAAGAAGCGCTCAGGCTTGAGGCCAGGATGGTGGCTGCCAGGGTTTTCAAAAAGCGTGACATGAAAAAACTTCCTTGGGTAAATGGAATGATGGACCGGACTCACCCGTCATACGGGGACCGGGTGGATTCTTATGCAGGCGCGC
>NZ_JBFUCA010000608.1:0-2231 GCF_056405475.1 Polaromonas sp. P1_G4 | reverse complement strand
CGCCTGAACAGCCGCGGTGTAGTTCACTGTCACCGTGCAGCTGCCATTGGCGGGAATGGTCCCGCCGGTCAGCCTGACGCCTTTGTTGCTGTTGATCGCGGCAGCGGCGCCGCCCGCACAGCTGGTCAYCGCCGATGTGACGTTTAACCCTTTTGTCGGGTCGACGCCACCAATCCCGTCGATCGGCGTGTCATCAAAGGTGGTGACAGTCAGTGGCGTATTGCCGCTATTGCTCAAGGTAAGGGTAAGAAAGCCCGAGGCACCGCTTGAAAGGGAGGTGCTGGGCGTAAAGCCCTTGGACACACCGAGCGGAGACCGGACCGTCACGCTGGCCTGCGCATTGGCCTGGGCGGGCAGTCCAAGCACATTGGTGAAGTCGGTGCTCCGGTTGATGATGTTGTTCTGGGCACCGGTCGAGAACTGGCCGTTGGTCTGGTTCGCCTCCACGTTCACAACGAAGGTGCAACTTCCGTTCGCCGGCAGATCTCCGGTGCCGGTCACACTGGTTGCGCCCGCTGCCGGTGCGGGATTGAAGGCCGGTACCGGACCGCTGGTGCACGTTGCATTCGCGCCTGGCGCTGCCGCGACCTTCATGATGGCGCTGCCGCCGAGCTGGGGAAAGTTGTCGGTGATGCTGAACCCGGAAATTGCCACCGGGTTCGGGTTGACCAGCGTGATGGTCAGAGGCGTCGAAGCGCCGCCGAGCACCAGCGTCGAGCTGGTGAATGCCTTTGAAATTTGCGGCTGCTGCAATGCCCTGACCACGAAGGTCTGGGAGACATCTCCTACATTGCTGCCGCCGCTGCTGGTCACCGCACCATTGAGGATTTGATACGCGTAGGAGGTTGCGTTACCCGTCGAGGTGCCGACCGTGACCGGAATGTCGATGACACACTGGCCGTCAATCCCGCCGGCGGCGGCAGGTATGGTGCCGCCAGCCAGGGCAAGCGCCTGCGTTCCCGGGTTGGCGGTTAAAGCCCCACCGCAACCATTGATGGCCGCAGACGCAACACTGAGGCCGTTGGGCAGAAGGCCAGGCAAGCTGTTGCTGAAGTCCACATTGGTGACGGGCACCGGATCGCTGTTGGACAGGGTAATTCGCAAGGTGGCCGTCTCGCCGGGATACATCCCTTGCGCCGGAATGATCGCGGTCACCGAAGCCGTCAAGGCTTGGGCCGCAACGGGCATCAATCCAATGGCCAATCCGAGAGCCGCAGCACGAAGCAAGGAGCCGGCAGCGGCTTTCGCCAGAAATTTCGAGGACAACATAGTAGGCAGTTCGACTCTTTGAATGCTTGGGAACCGTGCCGGTAAGCAGTCCGCAGGAGCACCGAGTCAACGCTGGCAGAGGACGCACTGCGTTTACTCGGCATGTCTCATGTCAGACAACGTACCGGTAACAAACAGTGCGAAGATTAACTATGTTGCGTTTTTTCTAATACTAAATTTACTACTTTGTTAGTTTGAAGTGACAAAAGTGGAACTTTTTAACAACCCTATTAGTTGTATATGTTTCTTTCTGTAATTTTTCGTTGTGCCGATGCAAACCAAGTGGACATTTTTGGCAGCAGGCGGAAATACCTGAAGAAACCGCTGTTGAGCCAGGCATGACTGCGGCTTTTGTGAACGGAATCCCTCACAACGGACAGAGGGGCGGCATCTACGGCCCATGCAGCTCCCGCAAGCGGGAATGGCCAATAACACCCGTGCGACACGCGCCGTACATGCACCGGCTGTCAAACGCAGACAGGTTGCCTGCGGCAGGGCTGCGCCTTTGAGGTTCGTCAGCCCTGATGCTTTTTCCTTTTGGATGGGGGCCGCCAGACCTTGGAACGGCCACTAAATCCGGACTTCTGGAGTCCGCCCTTCACACAGCGCAGGTCAACCTCCTCGCCGAGTTTTCAAGGGATTTTTTTTGCGCGCTGACGTTGGGGCCGGCGTGTCTTCCACCAGCGCGCAAGGTGCACCCTCAAGTCCTGATGTGGGTGGGTGATGCGCCGGATCGCGCCGGCATAATCCAGCGCCAGCCCGGGTGTCCACGCGATCGATTCGGCACGCACCCGTACGCTTCCGGCCAGCCACATGTCGGGGTGAAAGGCCAGGCGCAGCAGGGTTCGCCAGAAAGGTTTGTCGGCAAATACACCTTCCATCGCGGCGTCGATAGCCTCGGTCACGACCACCGAGCAGTTCCGATGCGTCAGGTTATAGGTGTCGTCCTGACGGTACGCTTC
>NZ_JBFUCA010000607.1:0-3061 GCF_056405475.1 Polaromonas sp. P1_G4 | reverse complement strand
CTCGGCCTCAGCGCGGTCGGTGTGTGTGGCAGCCACGCGCAGGCGTACATCGCGCGCGTCACCGGCCGGTGTTGCGGCCAGGAGGCTGCCGGCGTCGTCGCCCATGACGCTGAGCGCGCCTATCAGGTCTACCCGCAGCGCCAGGGCCGGCAGGCGCCGGCGCAGCACATCGGCCGCCAGCCGGGCGCGGGCCTCGGCGCGCGGGCCGGCGTAAGAGATTTCACCTTCGGCCAGCCAGCCGCCCTCATGGCAGAGATTGACCTTCAGGCTGGGTGGCCGGGCATGGCCGCGCACACCGCTCAGCGCCACGMGATTAGGGCCAAGCTGTTCAATCTGCGCTGCGCTGATGTCCGCCACCACATCGGGTGTGAGGTAGGCGGCAGGGTCATGCACTTCATACAACAACTGCTCCTTGACGCTGGCAAGGTTCACCAGCCCGCCTGTGTTGGCAGCCTTGCCGATGATGCAGTTGCCGTCGGCGCTGATTTCGGCAATCGGGTAGCCGACGGCGTGCAAATCGGGAACGTCCTTGTAGCCGGGGTCTGCAAAATAACCGCCGCAAACCTGCACTCCGCACTCCAGCAAATGGCCGGCCATGGTGGCGCGTGCCAGCAGGTCCCAATCATCGGCACGCCAGCCAAAGTGCGACATGGCAGGCCCGACGGCGAGCGATGGATCGGCCACGCGGCCGGCCACCACAATTTGCGCGCCGGCGTTCAGCGCAGCGGCAATCGCTTCAGCACCGATGTAGGCATTGGCACTGACCATGCGGATGCCGTCCATCGCACTGCCCAGCTGGGTGCGCAGCAGCTCGCGGTGCCGTTCTTCCGGGCCGGCCGCATCCACACGGTCACCCGAAAAGCCGGCCGCGCAACCGATCAGCAGGCTGGCGGGCGGTGTGGCGGTGTGGGGAGCGAGGGCGGCAGGGATCATCATGGCCAAGCGGTGGATGCCATGAATTTAAGCCCCCGCCTTTTATTTGTAAAATGCAAAATTCCTATCGATTGACTTGAAAATCAGATTAATGGCCGCATCCACCACCACCCCGAAAAATGCGGCCCGCCTGCCCGCACGCAGCCCCAACCTGTCGACACGCCAGCTGCGGGCATTCCTGGCGCTGGCGGAGCTGAGCAGCTTTACCCGGGCCGCTGCCGCCTGCCACCTGTCGCAGCCTGCGTTCAGCGCGCTGATCCAGACCCTGGAAGCGGAGCTGAACACCCGGCTGTTTGACCGCGACACACGCAGCGTACAGCTGACGGCCGAAGGACGCTTGTTTGAAACGCCGGCGCGGCAATTGCTGGGTGACTTCAGCGCCGCGGTGGGTGAACTGAGCGATCACGTCGAGCGCCGCAAGGGACGCGTGCATGTGGCGGCCCTGCCCTCGCTTGCGGCAGGCTGGCTGCCTTCCATCTTTGCGGAGTTCAGGCAGGCCTCGYCCGGTATTGACCTGAAACTCAGCGACCTGCTGTCTGACGCCTGCATCGAGCTGGTGCGCAGCGGCAAGGCCGACTTCGCGCTTGCCTCAACGGGCGCCACGCACGCGGGCCTGACCACGCAGCTGCTTTGCACCGACCGCTTTCACCTGGTCTGCCGCACGGATCATCCCCTGGCCACGGAAAAAGTACTGACACTGAAGAAACTGGCAGCCTTCCCGTTTATCCATATGTCGCGCAACAGCAGCGTGCGCCAGGCTCTGGACGCCGCGCTGCACCCGTTGCAGACCCATACGGTGCTGGAAGTCGACCAGCTGGCGACGGTTACCGGTATGGTTGAGGCAGGCATCGGCATCAGCGTGGTGCCGGCGCTCACGCTCTTTCACTTCGAGCGAAAGAACCTGCTGACGCGGCCGCTGGCCACGCCTGGCCTGTCACGAAAAATTTATACCGTGCGCCGGCAGGAAGGCAGCCTGTCCGTGGCGGCGCAGGCATTGCATGACCTGGTCATGGAACGCATGAAAGCGTGGCAACCCGGGCCGCAGCCGAAGCGCCGCAAACCCGGAAGGCCTTAGAGAGACCCCAGGTCCTGGACGGCATCCACCACCATGCTGGTGCCCAGCGCAATCAGCAGGATGTCGGTGGCGACACGCACATACTTGTGGCCCGAGGGCGGAGGGCCCAGACGCACCACCACCGATGCAGGCACCGGGTAATACACCACGCCGGCAGGCAGCGGTTGCCCGATGGCGTATTTTTTGGCCTGGCCGGGAGGCATGCAGCCGTTGTTTTTCTTGGCAAGGCCCGGGGGGCAATGGCCGGACTTGAATTGCTTGCCGTAGTAGTCCTGGAGCACCACACGCTGCTCGGGAACAAAATAGCCGCCGACCTTGACGTCTTCGCGGTGCTTCTTGTTGCCTTTGTCTTTTTTGCCGCCGTGGTCGTCCTGGTCTGACTGCTCCACCTGGCTGTGCTTGCCGCCCTTGTCCTTGTTCTTGCCGCCGCCGGCCCATTCGGGTTTCTCGGCAAAGCTCGCGGAGCACATCAGCGCGCCTGCCATCAAAAGTGCCAGGCTGCGGCCGGTCAGGCGCAAACCTGTTGTCGGTGTGTGTGTTGTTGTCATCGTGGTTCTCCAGTGGTTTTCTATACAGGGCTCGCCGGGCACAGGCAACAAGTGCACAGCATCCCCTTTTCAACGACGGCCTGCGGTTACCGTTGACAGGACTTTCACCTGCCGCGCTGCACGCTGCGGGCACGTCCGCACGGGCGTGCCGCTACACGCAGAGCTGCACAATTCTGGCGGCGAAACACAGCATGGGGATGTAAGGAAACAAGCTGTTTCACAGTCATACGTTGTCACGTATCTGGAGGTCTGGCGTTTTCTGCCGGCCACAATTACGACAGGAGAAAAACCTGACTGCTATATTTTTTATAGCTTCTCGCGCTTGTTCCAATTGGCCTGCAGGCATTTAAGACCTGCAAAACAATCAAACCTCAAATCACCGCGCTATTTTTTCGGCTCGGCAAACTTGAGCAGGCGTGTGGCCAGCAGCGTTTCAGCCAGGAAACAAACCAGCGCGAGAAGAAAGCACACCACGCCCGACAGAAAACAGACAGTGGCAATGCGC
>NZ_JBFUCA010000606.1:0-2232 GCF_056405475.1 Polaromonas sp. P1_G4 | reverse complement strand
ATATTGCACGACCGGCTCAGGGCGTTGGCTGAACCTGGCTTGTGTCCCCCAGAGCGAAGTGCTGCAAGGTGTCACCGGCCATGCGGTAGCGCACCCATTCAGCTTGCGGCCTGGCGCCCAGCGACTGGTAAAACTGGATGGCCGGCTCGTTCCAGTCCAGCACGCTCCATTCGAGCCGCCCGCAGCCGCCGTCAAGGGCCAGCCGGGCCAGGTGGCGCAACAGCCGCTTGCCGGCGCCGCTACCCCGGTGTTGGGGCGATACGTACAAATCCTCCAGGTACATGCCTTTGCGTCCCAGCCAGGTGGAGTAGCTGAGGAAGTACACCGCAAAGCCCACTGGCTGGCCGTCTATCTCGCAGATGAGGGCGCGGGCAGGCGCCTCGGCCTCAAACAGGCTGCGCTCTATGTCTGCGACGCCCGCGATGACCTCGTGCTCAGCTTTTTCATAGATGGCCAGTTCAACGATGAAGGCGTGAATCACTGCGGCGTCGCCGGTTTGGGCATTCCGGATATGGATGTTCATGAAGTTCCTGTGATTTGTGTGAAGGCGCCGGCTGGCGCATGCAGCGGATGCTATACGGTCCCTAAAATGCAGGCAGTGCATGTTCTTGCCGCGATAGAAGTCGTCCATCCCATCTACCCCTCAACCTGCGTACCAACACCAGGGCCCATGCCGACCCCGTTTATTTCCCGCCGCCATTTCCTGCTGCAGACAGTCGTCGCCGGCTCAGGGGCGGCCGTGCTTCCCGCAATGTCGCAGGGGCTGACCGGCCCGGCTTATGAAGTGGCTCYCTGGGCCGGTCCATTGGCAGCGTTCTCGCTGGTGGACACAACCGGAAAGACCTGGCGCCCGGCTGATTTGCGCGGCCGTGCCGTGCTGTTGAATTTCTGGGCCAGCTGGTGCGAGCCCTGCCGCGCGGAAATGCCGACGCTGCAGCAGATTGCCGACCTCTACGGCGACGACAAACTGCTGGTGTTGGCCATCAATTTCAAGGAGCCGGCGGCGCGTGCGCTGCAGTTCGCCAAGACCACCGGGGTAACACTGCCGGTGCTGCTGGACCTGGATGGCAAAGTTGCCCGGGGCTGGGGTGTGAAGGTTTTTCCGACAACCTTGATGATTGACCGCAGCGGCCGGCCGCGCCAGCGCGTGACAGGCGAGGTCGACTGGACCAGCCCGGCCGCCGAAAAACTGATTGCCGGCTTGCTCAAGCCCTGAATCTGTCTCGGCACGGCACCGGCGATAATCCAGGGCCAGCCCTTGCGCTGCCTTTGCGGGCTGTGTGGGCTGTCAGACATCCCGGAGCATCTTTACCTGCCCCGGTGCACGTCGCACTCACACCCACCCGGAGATACCTTTCATGTCGACCGTACGCCGCACTTTCCTCAAGAACACCGCCGCCRCCGCCGTGGCTGCTGCATTGCCAACCATCAACTTTGCCCAGACGCCCGCCGCCGCGCCCAGCCGCAGCAACTTTGCACCCCAAAGCGGCGCCTGGCGAACTTTCGACGTGACCACGCGTGTGGACATCGCCAAACCCCAAGGCGTGACCAAGGTGTGGCTGCCGATCCCCTCGGTCAACAGCGACTACCAGCACTCGCTGGAAAACGGCTTTTCGAGCAACGGCACCGCCAAGCTCATGCGGGACGGTCAGGACGGCGCGAAGATGCTGTATGTGGAGTTTGCGGCCACTGAAACAAAGCCCTATGTGGAGCTGACCAGCCGCGTGCAGACGCAAGGCCGTGCCATGGACTGGTCACAGAAAACCGCCCCAGCCGAAAGCGCCGACACGCTGCGTTACTTCACGCGTCCCACAGTCCTCATCCCGACCGACGGCATTGTGCGCAAGACAGCGCTGGCCGCCACCCAGGGTGCCAAAACCGATGTCGAAAAGGCGCAAAAACTCTACGACTGGATCGTGGCCAACACCTACCGCGAACCCAAGGTACGCGGTTGCGGCGAAGGCGACATCAAGACCATGCTGGAAACCGGCAACCTGGGCGGCAAGTGCGCCGACCTGAATGCGCTGTTCGTGGGCCTGTGCCGCTCGGTGGGCCTGCCGGCACGTGACGTGTACGGCATTCGCCTGGTGCCTTCAGCCTTTGGCTATAAGGAGCTCTCGGGCAATCCGACCAGCCTGAAGGGCGCGCAGCATTGCCGCTCGGAGGTCTACCTCAAGGGCTACGGCTGGGTGGCGATGGACCCTGCCGACGTGGCCAAGGTCATGCGCCTGG
>NZ_JBFUCA010000605.1:0-2232 GCF_056405475.1 Polaromonas sp. P1_G4 | reverse complement strand
TTTCATAGCGGTGTTTTTGCCAGTAGTGCGATGTGGGGGAAGATAGAGCGGCTGATTTGGATGGCTGCTCAGGCACGGAAAGTTCATTCGTCGGTGGCTGAAAATATTTTGTGGTGTGTGAGGTATGGAGGGCCGGATAAACAGATGCGTCGCGCAAATCCATTTGGGTGCAAAGTTTGCGATTCCCACATCCGTAACGTGTGTCCTTCTTATGCTGCGATAAAGCAGCTGCCAGTCTTATTTAATGCTCAAGCCAAGCCAAAGTTCGGCTTTAACATCCGTTCAGGCTCTCAAGACAACGTAACGCAGAATCAGGTGTTTGTCGCGTGCGATGGCGTTGATGGATGCGACGAATACACACCGAAAGATCGACCTGCTCAATTTGGCCCATATCCATCTCCGGGCCATTTAGGTGGTGCATCCATGACGGTTGCTCAATTTCTGAATACGTATTGACCTAGCCGCTTCGGGTGTCGTACGGTTCCGATTAGCGGGTTCAAACTCCCAGATGKTGAGACCGTACCAGCACAAGTTTTAGTTAATGTTTTTCTAGTTCATTTGTGTCGCGGTTTGCACTCAGCGTTGTTTGCCAAAAGGGCTCGTTCGTACCGGACCATTTGAAGAGTTCGCGGTGTGAAAATACTAAAGCTCCCTTCGACGAGTACAAAGGTATGTCTAGACTGTTCAAAGTGGTTCGGCAGTCAAGGTTTCATACAGAGTATGCAGGCCACTCACGTTGATCCGGAATTGGCTACGAGCCTTGACCTTCGAATTCGCAGAACCGGCATTGGTTACCTTAGAGCCTGGATCAAACACGACGGCTCCCACGCTCAGTGCCTGAAGGTACTTTGAAAAATCTGTATGCGCGCCCATCAATATCGGACTGCGATACTGATATGAAATTGGATCTTTTGTGCTCGTATACGGCACATATGCGGCAAAGGCATGTTTTCGATTCCAGTGCGTCAGCAGTTCTGCGAACCCCCAAGACGCAGCGTTGGCACCGTCGGCAGCGGATAGATAAATTGTTCCGTTGACGTCGGTCACTTTACCTGAGCCTGCATCGAAGCCGCTGAGATGCATAGTCATACCGCTGGCTGCGCATGGAACACCTACTTTATGGAGCCCGGTAAAGTATTTAACCCCGCCATCTAGAAGGCGACCATATTTTTCAACGAAAGCCTTCACGCCGTTTTCTCTGTACCAACCGCCGTTTGGTTCCGGCGTCATCAGCGTGACTCGTTGCCTGCTAAACGCTTTGATTTCCCACCCAAGATAGTCGGGCTCCGCATTCCCATTAGGGGTAATGCCCAACAACGCTTCCAATGTATAGCCGCCTCCATTCGGTGCTTTGTAAGGAATTACGTTTCCATTCTTGTCTCGGCGGCAAGATGGATGCGTACCCCGCAGATAGATCTCTCTCAGAGCATCCAGAACAAGCGCCCTGTTTTGTGCTGAGTCAACTGGAAGGGTGAGCTCCATGAACAGACCGTCGGGCGGATGTTCGGCGAATGAGGAAAGTAATTCTTCAGCGAGACTTGATGACTCGGGCGCCAAATGCGCGAATGTCCTGTTGTCGGTGGTTGTTCCGAAGATCAGAACCCTGCCGTCAGTGCCGCGGCGTTGATCTTTGGGCCGCTGTTGCAAATCTGCGGATGGGGCAGAGGCACACCCCATCAGAAAACCGGACAGGCGCACCTCGGGGTACTGCGGATAGAGGATGAGCTGTGTTCCCGGTGCTTGCTCCGTGGTCGTATCGGTTACCCAAAAAAATCTCAACGGCGCTTTGAAATTCGGAACGCTTAAAGCGGGGTGGGCCGTTATTTCTCCGTGGGGAAAAAAGGAGAGAACTTCAAATTTGCTACCGAGATAAATTTGCTGCTTTGAATTGTCGTTTTCGGCAAGACGTTTGCAAAAAACGCGAGTAGCTCCGAGTCCCTTAAATCGAGCGAGAAGTTGATTTACGTTTTGAAAAGCCACGACCTTGCCCTCTGGATATTTCGAGATATGGGGCATCGTAGTTGACAACCCAGTCGCGGGCAATGAGATATGGCTGCGTAGTTGTTTGTTTGACGGCTTGGCGAACTGCACATTCCCAGATCACCACGACGCGCCATCCAAGGCTGTGCAACTCGCGCACATGCCGCTTATCTCTGGCCACATTGCCAACTAACTTCGTCTCCCAGAACTCTGTATTTGTCGATGGCCATCGAAAGCCGCTGCAGCTATGAC